>DOCD01000047.1 GCA_003503945.1 Clostridiales bacterium
CAAGAGTTTTTAATAACTTTAAAGGAAAAACTTAATATAGTGGAAGTGGCTTCCGGCTATATCACGCTTGAAAGGCGGGGAGGCAGCCACTGGGCGTGTTGCCCTTTTCATCACGAAAAAACCCCGTCGTTTTCCATTAACGAAGCCGACCAGTATTATCACTGTTTCGGCTGCGGCGAGTCGGGCGACGTAATAAAGTTCGTCCGCGAAATGGAAAATATCGATTTTATGGACGCGGTCAAAATGCTCGCAGAACGGGCGGGGCTGCAAATGCCGCAGACGGGCTTCGACAACCAGAAAACGGCGGAGCTTAAAAGAAAGCGCGACAGTTTACTTAAAATTATGAACGACTGCGCGCACTTCTACTTGAACAACCTCAATTCCGGCAAGGCGGAGGAGCACGTAAATTACATATTGAAGCGACGTATTCCGTCGAATATCGTTCGCACCTTCGGGCTGGGCGCAAGCCTCAACTTCCACGATTTGCCCAAATATCTTTTATCCCGCGGGTATTCGCGGCAGGACATTATCGACAGCGGCGCCGTCAACGAATCCGACGGCAGATTAACCGACGCGCAGGCGGGCAGGCTCATATACCCCGTAATAAACGCTATGGACGAGGTCGTGGCGTTCGGCGGCAGAGTGCTCAAAAAGACCGATTTCGCAAAGTATAAAAACACAAAAGAAACGCTTATTTTCAACAAAAGTAAGACGCTTTACAATATAAACCTTTTAAAAAAGCTCAGAAAGACCCAAACTATAAGGGAAGTTATTATGGTCGAGGGGTATATGGATACCATTTCCCTCTATCAAGCGGGCTTTAAAAACGTTGTCGCGAGTATGGGCACTTCGCTCACGCAGGAGCAGGCGCGGCTTATAAAGCGTTACACCGATACCGTGCTGATAAGCTACGACGGCGACGGCGCGGGTCAGAAGGCGAATATGCGCGGGCTCGAAATTCTGAAAGGCGAGGGTATAAACGTCAAAGTCGTGCCTCTTCCCGACGGGCTCGACCCGGACGACGTAATCAAGCAGCTCGGCGCGGAGGGGTACCGTAAGTGCCTCGATAACGCTATGCCGCTCATCGACTACAAGCTTTCCGTGCTCGAACGCGGCTTCGATTTGTCTAAACCAGAGGACAAGCGTAAATTCATATCGGAAGCGATAAAGATAGTGCGAACCGCCGACAGCGCGGCGGAGCAGGAGGACCTTTTAAAGCAGCTCCGCGACAAGACGGGCATAACGTACGAATCTTTGAGCCGCGATTTGAATTCGCTGCCCAAAGTTCAGGCGGAGGAAAAGCCCAAACCCGTCAGGCGGGATACCTCCAACGCTACGGCAAAGGCTTCACGCTTCGTCATAGCTGCATACCTTTTCGGCGCGAAGTTCGCCGACGGAGATTTATCAGAAATACCGTTTTACTCGGAAGTGCACACGATTATTTCAAAATATCTGATATCCAAGCGGCTTTTGGAGGAGCGGGTTCAGCCCGCGGAGCTGTTCGAGTTCTTCGACGAAAACACCGCGGAATACGAGGAGCTGTGCCGTATTCTCGATTACAGCGACGGCGACGCGTTTTCGGGCGCGGTTGCCGAAAAATATTTTAAAGATTGCGTAGTAAAGTTGAAGCTTTACGATACGGACAGGCAGATTGCCGCGCTTACCGCCGAAATAGAAGCGGAAGCAGCAACGGACAAAAGGAAAATTCTTGCATTCAGATTGCAGAAATTAATAAAACAAAAGGAAAAATTAAAAAGCGGAGATAAGTAATGAGTTTATCCGAACAGAAGCTTAACGACATTTTAAAGCAGATTATCGACAACTACGGTTCGAAGGGAAGCATAACCACGAACGCGCTTTGCGATATTATGGAAAAGTACGAAACCACGCCCAACCAGATGGATTACGTGTATAAATCGATTGCGGAGGCGGGTATTCAGATTATCGACGAGGCGGAGCGCGATAAAGAGCTTTACGAACAAGCCCTTTCGGATATCGGGCTCGACGACCCCGTCAAGATGTATTTGAAGGACATAGGCAGGGTTCCGCTTTTATCCGCGGACGACGAAATCGAGTTCGCGCGGAAAATGCAGGAGGGCGACGAGGAAGCGAAAAGAAAGCTTTCCGAAGCGAATTTAAGGCTTGTCGTATCCATTGCAAAAAGGTACGTAGGGCGCGGAATGCTCTTTTTGGATTTGATACAGGAGGGCAACCTCGGGCTTATGAAAGCGGTTGAAAAATTCGACTACCAGAAGGGCTTCAAATTTTCGACCTACGCCACGTGGTGGATAAGGCAGGCTATAACGAGGGCTATCGCCGACCAGGCAAGGACTATCCGTATCCCCGTGCACATGGTAGAAACCATAAACAAGCTCACCCGCGTTTCCCGCCTTTTATTGCAGAAATACGGCAGAGAGCCGACCCCCGCGGAAATAGCCGAGGAAATGCACATTTCGGAGGAGCGCGTGCGCGAAATCCAGAAAATCGCGCAGGACCCCGTGTCTTTGGAAACGCCTATCGGCGAGGAAGAGGACAGCCATTTAGGCGACTTTATCGAGGACGAAACAACCGAAACCCCGTCGGACAGCGTTTCCACGACTATGCTTAAAGAAACGCTTTTGAACGTGTTGAACAGCCTTACCCCGCGCGAGGAAAAGGTTTTAAGGCTGCGCTACGGCGTTGACGACGGCAGACCCCGCACCCTCGAAGAGGTCGGCAGGGAATTCAACGTCACGCGTGAACGTATCCGTCAGATAGAGGCAAAGGCGCTGCGTAAGCTTCGTCACCCTTCGCGCTCCAAGCATCTCAAAGACTTTCTTGATACCTGATAATGGACAGGATTTCAATACTTTGCATCTACCTCGATAAATGCTCGACCTTTGCCGACGTTGCGTGCGACCACGGCTACTGCGCGCAGTATATGCTTGAAAACAATATGTGCGAAAGCGCGGTGATATCCGACATAAGCGACAAATGCTTAAAAAAGGCTGAAACGCTGCTTTCGGAGTATATAAAAAAAGGAGTTTGCCGCGCCGTGTGCTGCGACGGGCTCGAAGGCGTGGACGGGCAAACCGAACAGATACTTATCGCGGGCATAGGCGGCGAAGAAATCGTCAAAATCTTAAAAAATGCGTTTATCCCGAAAGCGTTCGTATTCCAGCCTATGAAAAACGCGGAAGTCGTGCGTGAATATTTAATAGAAAACGGCTGTGCGCTTACGGTTGACGGTATCTTTACCGACGGCAAAAATTATTATTTTATAATAAAGGGGAAAAACTGCGGCGGGGAGCAAACGTATACGAAAGCGGAGCTTTTGTACGGGCGCGACAGCCTTAAAAGCCCCGTATTCAAAAATTACCTCAAAGAGCAAATCGAAAAAAAGCGCGCATATCTTATGCGCGATATGACAGACGAGCACAGAAAAAGGCTCGAAGCCGACGTATCGTTTATGCAAGGAGTGTTAAACGGTGAAATTGACTGAAATATTACATATACTCGAAAACGAGGTCGCACCCGTCGCGCTGTCCGACGAATTCTGTAAAAAGTACAATATGTACGACAACAGCGGGATTATCATTGACAGCGGAAATGATATTTCCGGCGCGCTGTTTTCGCTTGATTTATCCTCGAAATCGGTTGCGGCGGCAATCGAAAAGGGGTTCAACCTCATAGTGACGCATCACCCCGCAATTTACGGCGGCGTATCGCGGATAAATTTCAACGACCCGATTGCAAAGTGCCTTAAAAACGGAATTTCCGTAATATCTATGCACCTCAATTTCGACGCCGCGCCCGAGGGAATAGATTACTTCCTTATGCGCGGGCTGGGCGGCGAGCGGGCTGAAATTTCCGCGCCCGTCGAGGGCGGCGGCTACGGCAGGGTTTACTCGGTTGAAGATATCAGCTTCGGGGAATATTTTAAAAAGGTAAAGGCTGCATTTTCCGAACGCGCGCTCGGCTACGGCGACAGCTCGAGGAAGGTTAAAAAGGTCGCTTCGTTCTGCGGCGCGGGCTTCGACGACCATAATATGGCGTTCGCTTTAAGCCGCGGCGCCGACGTTTTCGTAAGCTCGGATTTGAAGCACCACGAAATAGCGGGGCTTTTGGAAAAGGGAATAAACGTAATTCATTTAACGCACTATTCGGCGGAAAATTACGGATTTAATAAGATTTATAACAAAATAAAAGAGAGATTACAACTTCCCTCGGAGTATTTCTGCGACGGGGATTTGAAATAAAAGGAGTAACGTATGTCACAAATCAATTCGCTTTTAAAGTATCAGACGGTGGACTCGAAGCTTTTGAAAATCGAGCGCGAAGCGGCAAGTTCCGAGGAGTGGAAAAACTATTCGCAGGCGAAAAGCTTTTTAACCAAAGCGCCCGAAAAGCTCGAAGCAATGGACGCAAAGGCGCGCGAAATGCAGCTTGCGCTGGAAAAGCTCAATAAAAAGTACGAAGAAATTTTCGAAACCTTAAAAGATTTCGAAAACCTCGACGAGCTTGTAGAGGGCGGCGCGGATATTTCGTTTTACAAGAAAAACGCCACGCAGATAGGCGATAAGCTGAAATCGATAAAATCGGAAATTAACGCGCTCGTAAAGGTCATAAAGGAAGCCGACGAGGAATATCAGACGCTTAAAAAGAAAACAATTTCCGTGCAGAAGCAGTATGCCGAGTACTCCGCAATATATCAGGAATACAAAAAGACAAAGCTTGCGGAAATGGAAGAAATAAAAAAGGAGCTTAAAAAGCTCGCCGCGGATTTAAAGCCGGAAGTTTTAAAAAGCTACGATACGAAGCGCAGCGAGAGGATTTTCCCCATTATCTGCCCCGTGCAGAGCGACAGATGCTCGAAGTGCGGAATGGAGCTTTCGATAAGCGGCAAAGAGAAAATAGCCGGCGGCGAAGTGACCGAGTGCGAAAACTGCCATAGATTTTTATATAAAGAGCAATAACTTTGTGCAAATTGCATAAAGTTTGCAGCGGTCTTACAAAAAAGTGTTGACATATAAGTGTTTATATGCTAATATATACAAACACTAAACGTGACTATTTCACGCGGCGGAAAAGCTGCATTACAAATAGGATAAGGGGAAGGGTCGAAATGTTTTCGCCCCTTTCTTTTTTATTAAAATACGGGCGCGGTTTATATAAAACCGCGCCCTGATTAATTTTAAAGGGGGAAGCCTTTATTATTAATTACGCCGAAATTTGGCAAGGCGGAATTTATTTCTGCCGTTAAGCCAAATTACGACAACGACATTTCACGAACATTTTGTTTTACAAATTGTTGTGAGCTGTTTTATGGTGAAACTCTGTTTATATCTCTGGGGAACATTGCCGCATAGCGCACATTTTTGAAGCCTAAAAGGTGCATTGTAAGCCTTTCCAGCCCGAGCCCGAGCCCGCCGTGAGGGGGCGCGCCGTATTTGTGCAGCATCAGGTACGTTTCGAATTCGTCGGGGTTCATACCCAGCTTTTTCATTTTTTCAACCTGCTCGTTGTAGTCGTGTATACGCTGTCCGCCGGAGGTTATCTCTATTCCGCGGAACAAAAGGTCGAAAGATAAGGTAACCTCGGGGTCGTCGGGGTCGTCCATCGTATAGAAGGGGCGCTTTTTCGAAAGGTAGTGCGTCACGAACAGGAAGTCCGAATTAAACTGCTGCTTCGCCCACTTTCCGAGGAATGCTTCTTCCTCGGGCTCGAAGTCCTTCATATCGGTAATGTTTTTCAGCTTTTTGACGCAAAGCTCTTTCGCGTCCTTAAACTTTATACAGGGGATAGAGGTAATTTCGGGTATATCCACCTTCAAAAGCTCAACCTCGGGCGCGTACTCCGTTTTCAAAAGGTTCATAATGTACTTCAAAACGCCCGTTTCCATATTCATTATATCGGTAAAGCTTTCAATAAAGCCCATTTCGAAGTCCATAGAAATGTATTCGTTGAGGTGGCGGCTGGTGTCGTGATGCTCCGCGCGGAACACGGGTGCGATTTCGAACACCCGCTCGTAAACGGGCACAAGCGCCTGCTTATAAAGCTGCGGGCTCTGCGCAAGATAAACGGTTTTGCCGAAGTAGTCGAGCTTGAACACGTTCGTTCCGCCCTCCGCGCCCGCAAAGTTGATTTTCGGGGAGTGAATTTCGGTAAAGCCCTGCTGCATAAGATATTCGCGGAAGCCGCGCTGAATGCCTTCCTGAATTTTGAAAACCGCGCGTTCCTTGGGGTTGCGCAAGGTTACGGGGCGGTTGTCGAGGTTTACGGCAAGGTCGCACACAACCTGTTTTTTTGATATTACCACGGGCGGAATATCCGCGGGCTTGGAAAGTATTTCGATATTGTGGATTTGCAGCTCGTATCTCTCGCTGCCGTCGCGGGTTTCGCTTTTTACCACCTTGCCCGTAACCTTTGCCGAAGCCTGCTCGACGATGTCCTCGCTCAGGCGAAAGTCGGAAAATTCGGGCGAATACACGCACTGTATAAGCTCGCGCGCGGTACGCACTATTATAAACGCAAAGTCCGACATTTCGCGTATGTTATGAAGCGCGCCTTTAATGGTGACGACTTCGCCGATATGGTTTTTAACCTCGCCGTAAGGCGTTGAGGTAGGGGCGATAACGCCCGTAATTTCCTGCATATAAGTGCCTCTTTTGCTTTTTCTATAATTTTACGGCTTTTGCGGTTAAAAATCAAGTAATATTATATCGCTGTCAAAATTTAGTAGTTGCATTTTTTTATGTAGTGGTATATAATATAGTTAAGCTAACGTAATATAAATGCGTAAACTTGATGTCTGCGGTGTGCGTGGTATGAGAAATTCGTAATCCACAAAGTAATTAAGGGAGCGTGTCGTTCGCGGAAATAGGCAAGGTCTGTACCCGAATACGGAAAGTCCGACGTTCAGCTTCGCCGCACCCACCTGCGAGATGCGGGTTAATACTTTTTCATATCACGGCACAGGCGGATAATCGCAGCCGTCTGAAAGACGTTTGCGGTTATCCGCATAAACGATTGCTTATCGCAAAAATTCGTTCAAGAACGTATTTTTGCGAAAGAGGAAAGGCAAACTGTAAAAATGAAATGCGATTGAATAAATCGTATTTCAGGAAACAAGTTTTGCCTTGACGAGGCACAGGCGGATTATATTAACCACCGACGGTGGTTAATATAATCCGCTTTATTCGTTGTTGTAGCCTTTCCCCGACGGGGGAAAGCTATAATAAGGTGTTTCGCAACCACAGGTTGCGCGATTTTTTTGCGATTGCTAATCAAAGTTGGTTGAAAAAACGGATACGCCCTAATATAATCGAAGCATAAACTTAACCAGATAATTCCAAATCCGAACACGATTTTAAGATAAATTTTGGCTTATACTTCGTTAAGAGCGTTTGACGTACGTCCGTGTACGTCTGCGCGCCCTTGCCTCGTCTAATCTCAAAATTTATTACTTAAAATTGCTGCGCACCCTAACGTGCGTATTTGCAATTGATTTGTGTACGGCGTACGCGAAGCTGTACAGAGACGTACTGCGAGCGGACGACGAACGAAAAGCGAGGCAAAGCCGCCGTTAGGGCGGGTTCGGGTTTGAAATCATCTGGTTTACGGAGGAACAAATGAACATTTCTCAGAACTTGCAATATTTAAGAAAGCGCGATAAAATCACGCAGGAAGAGCTTGCCGACAGGTTGGGCGTTTCCAGACAGTCGGTTTCCAAGTGGGAAACGGGCGAAGCCTATCCCGAAACGGATAAATTAATAACCCTTTGCGATTTATTCGGCGTATCTTTGGACGAGCTTATGCGCACAGACTTAACGGCAACCGTGAATATTTCGGAAGAGCCGAAGCCCAAAGCTTGCGACGGCGGAATTTTTGCCGCGGAAATGGATAAATTTTCCCGAGCGATAGCGGCGGGGGTATTTCTGATATTGTTCGGCGTAGCGGTTTGCGTTGCGCTTGCGGGGTATTCGCTTATGGCTTCGGAAAAGTATTCAGAACTTATAAGCGTTATGGGTGCGGTAAGTGTTCTGCTTTTCGTTGCCGTAGCTGTTTTTCTGTTTATATATTTCGGTATAGAACACGACAGATTCCGCAAAGAACACAGCGTAATAGAATACGGTATGAGTGAAGATGAAATAAAAGCTTTTTCCAAAAAATTTACGCTGATGATGGCGGCGCTCGTATCCGGAATACTTGTCGGCGTTATTCTTCTTGTAACAATGTCCGCGCTTATCGATGCGGAAATTATAAACACAAAAAATCAGGACGCCGTTTACTGCTTTGTTACCGCTGTGTTTTTTGTTATACTTGCGGTTTGCGTTGGCGGACTTACTTACTACGGTATACAGCACTCTAAATACGACCTTGCAGAATACAATAAACAGACTAAAAAAGAGCTTAACCCTTCGCCGCGGTCAAAGCTTAAAGACGCGATTTGCGGCGCCGTAATGATGTTTGCAACCGCTTTGTTCCTTATTTTGGGTTTTGTAGGAGGGTGGTGGCACCCCGCGTGGGTCGTGTTCCCCGTCGGCGGCATTATCTGCGGCATAATCGGCGCGATAATGAACGCCAAAGACGACCATTAAAAGTTAAACTTCGGTGTCTTTTAATGCCCGTAAAATTTCTTTCAGATAATTAGAAATATCGTTTAATGCTTTTTTAATATCTTCCATACGTTTTTCGGTCAATACATTTTTAGGTTGCCATAATTCGCAAGCAGTAAAATTGTTTATATATTTATTTGATTGCAGTTTTGTTAAATTTGTGTTTATGCAATGACCGCAACCGGTTACTACTTTAAAAATGCCGTGAATATTAACATAATGTTCAACATAAAACCCACAATTTCTGCAATTATTTTTTGTCATAAATTATATTTCCTTTTTACACATTTTGTGTAAATAATTATATTACACAATTCGTGTAAAGTCAAGCATTTTTTCACGAAATGTGTAATAATAGAGGTATGAAGAAAATGAATGTAAAATTAAAAGAATTACGTATACAACGCGGCTTAACATTAAAAGAAGCGTCGGAAGCACTTAATCTTACTTTGAGTGCATATTCGAATTACGAACAAGGAATACGTGAACCGTCTGTCGAAATTATAAAACGTATTCCTAAATTTTATGACGTATCATCGGATTATCTTTTGGGAATAGTTGATAACTAAATTAAAAATAGTAAAATCCGCCCGAGCCATT
>DOCD01000072.1 GCA_003503945.1 Clostridiales bacterium
TATCTCATTAACTTAATAATACATATTTTTTGATATGTCGACAAAAAAAGCGACTAATCCCGAATCTAATTCGAGTTTTGTCGCTATTATCGGAAGATGACCTACATAATTATACACTAAAATCGCCGACAATTGTCTTTCGCCTGTTAATGAAAAGTTTATACCTTAAATATCCTTTTGTTCTGCGAAATAATTCTCTTGCGCGAAGACAAACTCTTCTAAAAATTTTGTGATTGCCTGTTTGCTTACTTCCAATTTCGGTTTTAGCATATCGAAGGCGTGAATATTGCAAGGATAGACGTCAGCTTTTGCGGGAATGCCGCATTTCTTCAAGTTCTCGATATAGGTCAGCGTTTCGCAGTAAAAGGGTTCGTCGTCGCCGACGAACGTATAAACAGGCGGAAGATTGAAATAATCAGTCTGCCGCGCGGGTGCGGCATAGGGCGACACTTCCTGCCTCCAACTTTTCCGCAAATACAATTTCCAACCTAAATGGTTGCGCCGCGTATTCCACACCTTGCCGTGGTTGTTGCGCGAAGAGTCGGTATCGAAATTATCGAGCATAGGATAGAGCGGCATCTGAAACGCAACGTTCACCTCTCCCCTGTCCCTTGCCATCATACACACAGCCGCGCAAAGTCCGCCACCTGCGCTCTCGCCGCCGACCATAATTTGATCCGAGCGAACACCGAGTTCGTCCGCGTGTTCTTTCAAATGTAGCAACGCGGCATAGCAATCGTCAAGCGCGGCGGGATAGGGCGAAGTAAGCGCAAGGCGGTATCCGGGCGAAATCACCACCGCGCCAAACTTTTTTACCAAGTACACGGCACGCGACATATGCACCATTTCTTTCATACCGAGAAAATATCCCCCGCCGTGAATCCAAAGAATACCAGTTGCATTCTTTGCACCGTTTTTAGGCGATAAAACCAACGCAGGAATACTTCTCTTGCCCGATTTAATTTTAATCTTTTTAACGGATATTTCTTTATCCTTTTTCATCGAAAACATAACTTATCCCTGCGTCCTAACTGACTGCAAATATATAATACCACTTCCGCAAAAAAATGTAAATATAATGCAAAAAACGTCAAAAATCGCATACAGTTTTGAATCGGAAGTGATATAATACGGGTTGTGAAAAATGAACTTTTGAAAAAAACGGGCGGATTTGCCCGAAAAAATATTGTTATGCTGATTGCGCTGCTACTCGCAATTATAACGTGCTTTCTCATTCCGCCCGACAAACAATATTTGGGTTATTTCGATTTCAACACGCTCGCCTGCCTTTTAGCCACGCTTGCCATCGTCTGCGCGCTCAAAAACGTAAACTTCTTCTACTTTCTCGCGGAACGGACGGTTAAAATTTTCAAGACGGCAAGAAGCGCAGTTCTGGCGCTCGTGTACCTAACCTTTATCGGCTCGATGCTGATTGCCAACGACATGGCGCTTCTGACATTTCTGCCCCTCGGCTATCTCGTTTTGACGAACACCCAAAAAGAAAAGTACATGATTTTCACGTTCGTTATGCAGAATATCGCGGCGAACCTCGGCGGAATGCTTACCCCTTTCGGCAATCCGCAAAACCTGTACCTCTATTCCAAATTCAATATTCCCACGCTCGAATTTATGGGAATTATGGCGATCCCCTTTGCCCTTTCCGTGCTTTTGATTACGGTGTGCTGTCTCGTATTCGTCAAAAAAGAACCGCTCGTATTCGAGGGCGAAACAGCCAAGCCCGAACCCAAACGAACAGCACTCTATTTGATTTTATTCGTCCTTTCCGTCATCATGGTATTTCGCGTCGTGCCCTATTGGATAGGATTGCCGATTATTCTGATTATACTATTGATTGCCGATTGGAAAGCAGTTGCAAAGGTGGACTATCCCCTACTTTTCACATTTGTGTTCTTCTTTATCTTTGCGGGTAATATGGCGCGTATCGAACCCGTGCGGAGCTTCTTTTCGTATCTATTAGGTATTGACACCCTGTTGTTCAGCGTGCTGTCCTGCCAGGTCATCAGCAACGTGCCGTCGGCAATTCTCTTATCGCAGTTTACAGCTAACTACCCCGCCCTTTTGATTGGCGTGAATATCGGCGGCGTGGGAACGCTTATATCCTCGCTTGCAAGTCTTATTACGTTCAGGGAATACTGTTCGCACAACCCGGGAAAGAGCGGGAAATACATCGGCATTTTCTCTGCGTTCAACTTTTCGTTTTTAATTGTTTTAACGGGCGTTATGCTTTTATTGGAGAATTTCGTTTAATAGCATTTGTGCTATAATTTATCAACTGATTAAAAGAAAAATACGGCACAACATTACCTTCGATAAATTTTATTGACAACAAAAGAAAAATATTATATAATCTAATCACCATAAAGAGTGTGCGAGGGACTGCCCCGACGACCACACAGCAACCTACTTTTAGCAAGGTGCTAACGGCAGAACGATGGGTTATAACGTATTTTAAGCCCGTCGTTACGATGGGCTTTTTTGTACCTCTTTACGGAATATTTTAAAGAGGTATTTTTTATGAAAAACTTAACCCAACTCGTCGTAAGAACGGACACACAGACGATTGAATGGCTTGAAAGCAAGGGCTATCGCAATACTTTATCTGACGATTACACTTTTTCGGTATTTATTGTCGATTTGCCGAGTAAAACCTTTTTCGGCACGAACACCACTTGCATGGCGGCGGCTTGTTCCCGCGGACTTCGCCCAAAAATTTTTACTCTTGAAGAAATAATCGATATTTTGTAAAGTTAACTGCGGCGCCGAGATAAAACCGGCGCCGCAGAAGAATTACAGGTTAAACCAAACTTTTTAATTTTCACTATGTGCAGTTAAGCACGTACAACTTATTTTTTATTAAATTTATTATATCACGCTTGGCTTAATTTGTCAAGCATTTCATCTCTTACATTTAAGTTTCCTACTCATATCGTTTTTTTAATAATTCCGCAAATTTCTCACCGCTTACAAAATAATCTGTTTTGCCATCTACCTTACTTGTAAATATCCAATCAAAATTGATTTTATAATTTAACTTCTTCGATTGCATTACATTATTTTCAATAAACTCGTATAGTCTGTATCCGTCTTCCAAATAACTACTTTGAGTATGATTGAGCGTAGATATTATACTTTTATCCTTTAAAGCCGAATATGCGACAAACGGATTTTCAGCAAAAAACCTTTTCAGCAGTTTTGTTGTAAGCAAATCATTTTTATATATCTCAAACATATACATAGCCATAAAATTGGGAATATCGGCCATATCTTTTACTTTAATGTCAATTAAAATTAATGTAAGTTTACTTGCAAAGTTCACGACTTGCAAACATTTTCTTCTGTCAAAATAAAATAATTTTGCTCCCCATTCCAGCAATTTATCCCCGCTTTCTTTTTCGATTACTTTTTCTGCAAGTAACTTCATATCGGTCTTCATTTCAGAAGTTGCAGGAATATTCAGCCTTTCTCTTGATTCTTTTGTTAAATAAATTATCATAAAATTACATCCTATAGTTATCTAAACTTTTCTTTCATACTTAACTTATTAAATTAATCTTTTAATGCAGTGATAGGAACGACATAAACTCCATCCGGTCTTTGATATGCCGCATTTGATAAGCCGCATATTACGCACATAATTTTAGGTGCTTTACCTCCATTATCTACGATATCCGCACAGGTCTTTATAAGGCTTGCCGCCCCCTCATCTATTTTATTTGCACCGAGTTTTATTTCAAATGCACTCCAATCGCCATCTTCGAGCTCAATAACCGCATCTATTTCATTATTTTTATAGTCTTGATAATGGAATAGCTTCGCTCCAAATGACTGCGCATAGATGGCAAGATCGTGCTCCACCAAAGCCTCGAATAAGAAACCGAAAGTATTTAAATCTCCAAGCAATTTATCTGCCGTAATATTTAATAATGCACACGCCATTGCAGGATCGGAGAAATGTCTTTTTTCTGCTTGCTTAACCCTAAGCGACGAACGCAAATTGGGCGAGAAAGGAGCTTGATTATTAAACAAGAATAAACGGTTTAATGCTTCGAGATATTTTGCAATCGTATTTCTACTCATCGACTCATTGTCTTGTTCTATAGTGTCTTTCAATAATGATGCATCGGAAACCGTTGTCGATTCGTTCCTTGCAAGAGAACGCAGAAGCAACTGTACTTTATGCTTGTTATATTCAACTCCGTCATCGAGGTTATTCAGATTTTCTTCAATAACGCTGTCCATATAGGCTCTCGGCATTAAATGAGCTTTTTGACTATCAACGGTAATATTCTCCGGAAAGCCGCCGCGCACAATAAATTCCGCTATTTTAACAAGAGACGCTTCCTCCAACATTTGCATACCGAGATTGCCGTCGCATAATTTTTTTAAGCTGACGTAACCCGAAGAATCACCCGATTCATATAAAGACATTGTGTTCATTCTGAGCCTTACGATTCTGCCGGCTCCGCTATGCATAATACCTCTTGTTTTGGGCGTGGACGATCCCGTTAATATAATCTGCCCTTTTTTGTGCCTTTTATCTACTTCGGCTCTCGTTGCATCCCATATTGACGGAACTTCCTGCCATTCGTCAATCATTCTTGGAGTATTGCCCTGCAAAATCATAGAAGGATTCAATTCGGCAAGTTGCCTGTTTGAAAAATTGTTTGAAGGATCTCCAACCAAAAACTCACTGTTAGAATGAAATGCCGAAGTCCAGGTCTTACCGCACCATTTCGGTCCCTCTATACAAATAGCTCCGCTAACCTGCAAATAGGTTTCAATGGTTTCATCGATAACTCTTCTTTTGTATTGATTTTTATCCTCTAATACACCCATACCGCATCTCCGTATCTTTTTTAATTATTATACCAAAGAAACACGACACTGTCAATGCGAGTGAGCAACTTTTTTGAATATCATTGAGCAATATTTTCGACAAGAAGTGAGCAACTTTTCGTATTCTATTAAATTGAAACATTGCTTATTGGAACGATTGGAGAATTTTATACATTAAAACAGGGCGATTTATGCATTAAATCGCCCTGTTTTTATCATTTATCTTAACAAATATACAAACCGTTCTAATAATTTACTACCGTATGTACGGTTGATTTGGAAATGTTGAAATGTTTTGCCGCTACGCGAACGGTTGAATTTGTTTCTATTATATATTTTCCCTCTTTTATTACCCTCTCTGCGATATAATCATACATTTACCGTACCTCCACGTAATAAAATAATATGCGGAAAAAAGTCGGTATATGACGAATTTTGAATTATACGATTAACAATCAGCCTGCGCAGCTGTCGCTGCGCAGGCTTTAAAATAGTCAAGAACTTGTAATAAATTATCGGCGCAAAATACGCATTTTTTTACGTCCTCGGGCGTCGGCGGTATCAGATCTTTAACAACGACGGCTTTCATACCCGCACGCCGCGCCGCTTCTATTCCGTTGGGTGAATCTTCGAGGACTATGCATCGTGCGGGAAGGCAGTTTATCCTTTCCGCCGCTAATAAAAATATTTCGGGATTCGGCTTCGATATTTTAACGTCGTCGCCGCAAACAACAGCATCGAAAATTTTATAAATATCCATGCCTTTTTTCGAAAACATTTTCAGGGCTCTGCTCTTTTGCGCAGAAGTGGCGAGCCCGACGGCAAAATCATTTGCTTTCAGCCAGCTTATCAGCTCTAAAAAGCCTTTTTTGATTTCCGCCCCCGTACGTTCAAGTTTGTCGTTAAAATAATTTATGATAAAATCCCTATATTCGTCTGCGTTTAAATAAGAATGCTCCGTCCGTATTTGCTTGCGGATACTATATTCGTCTTTTCCGCAATAACTCTGTCTTTCCGATTCGGTAAAATTCAAGCCGAATTTTTCGTTGGCTGCGAAAAATCCCTCTTTCCATATTCGTTCGGAGTCGAATATCACCCCGTCCATATCGAATATAATACCCTTTTTATTATTGCCATCCGGACAGTTCCCTGTTTTCATTGAAAGCCCCTCGCGCTCCTTTACTTATATTCTACATAAACAGAATACCACTTCCGCAATAAAAAGTAAATGTTTTTAACGATACAGATAACGCGCGTTAATGTTTAATCGGTCGACAAGATATTTTCAATGCGGTCAAGTACTTTTTCGAGCCCCTGCCTCGTTTCGGAGGATACGGCGATAATGTTATCCGCGCCGCATTTATACGTTGAGGCTATATTAGTTACGCTGCGCGCCGCCGCCGCCTTTGAAAGCTTGTCCGCCTTGGTCGCGATTACAGTAAACGGCAGCACGTTATAATACAGATAGTTTATCATCTGCTTGTCGTCCTCCGTCGGGTCGTGACGAATATCGCAGAGAGCGAATACGTGAGCCGCGTTTTTTTCGGCAAAAAACTGCTCCAAAAGCTTAGCCCACTTAGCCTTTTCCTCCTTGGAGACACGCGCAAAACCGTAACCCGGCAAATCCGCAAGCACGAACCCGCCGAAATCAAAGTAGTTGACGAGCCGAGTCCTACCCGGCTCCTTCGAAACTTTTGCAAGCTTTTTATGATTTGCAAGCATATTTATAAAACTCGACTTGCCCACGTTTGATTTTCCGCAAACGGCTATTACGGGCTTATCGGGTTTTAAAAACTGCGCGCTGCTTGCCGCGCTTATAATAAACTCTGCTTTCGTGATTTTGTACATTTTACCTTATTCGTCCGCATCGCAGACGCCTCGTTTTAAATGCCCACTATCGCCGATTTGAATACGGCGTCGACCTCGGTTACTGGTATAAAATTTATACTTTCACGTACTTTTTCGGGTATTTCTTCAAGGTCTTTTTGATTATCGGCGGGAATAATCACGTCGCGAATGCCCGTACGATACGCCGCGAGCGCCTTTTCCTTTAACCCGCCTATCGGCAGCACTTTGCCGCGCAAGGTAATTTCGCCCGTCATCGCAACGCTCTTTTTTACGGGTTTTTTTGTAAACGCCGACAGTATCGCCGTTGCCATAGTAATGCCCGCGCTGGGTCCGTCTTTGGGAGTAGCTCCCTCGGGAACGTGGATATGAATATCGGTTTTTTCAAATTCGGAATCGGCTATGCCGTAGCTGTCGCTGTTGGAACGTATATAGCTTATCGCAGCACGCGCGCTTTCCTTCATTACATCGCCGAGCTTGCCCGTCAGAAGCACGTCGCCCTTGCCGTGCATTGCGGAAACCTCGATAGTGAGCGTCGTTCCGCCGACCGCCGTCCACGCAAGCCCCGTCGCCGCGCCCACTTCGTTGCGGGTCAGGGCTCCGCCGTCCCTTTCGTATCTCTTCGCGCCGAGGAATTCGGCGAGGTTGCGCTCGGTTACGCTCACCTTGGAGGCTTCGCCGTCGGCGAGCTTTACGGCGGCTTTTCGGCATAAGGCGTCAATCTGGCGTTCGAGCCCGCGCACTCCCGCTTCCATTGTATAGCCGTCGATAATCGCATCGATAGCCTTGTCCGATATGGAAATTTCGGAAGCTTTCAGCCCGTTCGCTTCCCGCTTTTTTGTTATTAAATAGCGTTTTGCAATCTCTTTCTTTTCTTCGGGGGTATAGCCCGTAAGCTCGATAATTTCCATTCTGTCAAGGAGCGGCGCGGGAATAGTTTCGAGGCTGTTCGCCGTGGTTATAAAAAGCACCTTGCTTAAATCGTAAGCAACCTCGATATATCTGTCTACAAAGGTCGAATTTTGCGCGGGGTCAAGCACTTCCAAAAGCGCGTCGGCGGGGTCGCCGCGCAAATCGGAAGAAATTTTGTCGATTTCGTCCAGAAGGAACACGGGGTTGATCGAGCCCGCCCTCTTCATACCGCTGATAATCCTGCCCGGCATAGAACCGACGTAGGTTTTTCTGTGACCTCTTATTTCGGCTTCGTCCTTGACTCCGCCGAGGCTCATACGCACGAACTTTCTGCCGAGCGAACGGGCAATCGAGCTTACGATAGAAGTCTTTCCGACCCCGGGAGGACCTACGAAACATAAAATGGGCGCGTTCATACCTCCTGTACGCTTCAACACGGCAAGGTATTCGGTTATGCGCTTTTTTATTTTTTCAAGTCCGTAATGGTCGGCTTCGAGGATTTTGACCGCGTCGGCAAGTTTTTCGGTGTCGGTGGTCTGTTCGTGCCACGGTATATCGAGCATCCAATCGAGGTATACCCTCAAAACATTGTAATCGGGCGAGGAGGTCTGCATTCTCGACATGCGCGAAAGCTCCTTCAAGGCTTTCTGCTCCGCCTCCTCCGGCATACCTTTTTCCTTAATTCTGCGTTCGAGCTCGTCGCGTTCCTCGCCGTCGTCGCCGAGCTCGGCGTGGATTGCTTTAAGCTGTTCGCGAAGGTAATACTCTTTCTGGTTTTTATCTATATTCTGCCTTACGACCGAATTGATTTTGCGCTCCAAGCGTATAATTTCAATTTCGTCGTTTAAAAATTTATCTATTTTTTTAAGCCTGTCCACCACGCGGGGGCACTCCAAAAGCTCCTGCTTCTGCTCGGTTTTAAGTTGCAGACTGCTTGCGGCAATGTTGACGAATTCGTCCGGGTCGCCGCACTTGTCGAGCGCCGCCAGCGTATCCTTGCTTATCCTGTTATCGGCGGAAGTTACGTCTTTGAGTATCTCTTTCGACGTCCTGAAATACGCCTCTTCCAACGACCTGTCGCCGTGAACGGGCGTAATTTCTTCAACCGTGGCGATAAAAGTTCCGCCCTCCCTTATTATCTGTTTTGTAGCCGCGCGGAAAAGCCCCTCAACCGAAATGCGAAGATTGTTGCCGGGCAAGCGCGTAATTTGTTTGAGTTTTACGACCGTACCCGCCTCGAATATGTCGTTTTCGGTTATATCTTCTTTATCGGGCTGCCTCTGCGCGCAGACGAATATGAGCGAACCGTGGTCGGCGGCATACTTAACCGCCGCGAGAGAAATCATCCTTCCCACGTCGAAATTAACGGAAGTATTCGGGAAAACCACTCTGCCGCGCAAAGCGAGCAAAGGAAACTCCTGAAATTTAGGCATTTTCTTCTCCTTTGAGTTTTCTTAAAAATCCGCGCCAAGCGCGCCCTGGCGGCGCGTTTGGCGCGGAATACGT
>DOCD01000189.1:0-2221 GCA_003503945.1 Clostridiales bacterium
ATATTTGCACTTCGTCCCAGTAATCCAGCCCCGCGCGCTTCAAATATTTGTCGTTCACCTCGAAGCCGAGCGGGCGCACAAGGTGCAGCCTGCACCCCGTCGCGTGGCAGGTGCGCACTATATTGCCCGTGTTCTGCGGTATTTCGGGCTCCACCAAAACTATATCGAACATATTTATATTGTAATTAAATAACAGTTATTTTGCAATTAAAACGGTGCTTCAAATAAGAAAAATTTCATTTGACAGTCAATAAAAAAACTGTTACAATTTAAGGGTAATATTGCGTGGAGAAAAAACTAATGATAAAATCCCTGTTATTGTCGGGCGCGGACGTCATGACGATAATAAACAGCGCGTTCTTCATACTCGGCGGCATAGTAGTATTTATGTTGGGTATGAATATGTTAGGAAGCAATATCGAAAAAGCTGCGGGCAAGCAGATGCGCAGACTAATGGGTAAGGCGACCGTGAACCGTTTTGTAGGCGTAGGTACTGGTGCGGCGATAACGGTACTGTGTAACAGTTCTTCGGCGACTACGGTAATGATAGTCGGTTTTGTTAACGTCGGACTTATGACCCTGACGCAGGCGGCTTCCGTAATAATGGGCGCAAATATAGGTACGACTATTTCCGCTTTTATAATGGCTCTTTCCACGGTTGGCGGCGCGCAGCTGTCGATTGCCGCGGTGTTTGCGTTAGTGGCTTTCGTCGGCTTCGTGTTTACGCTTGCGGGTAAAAAAGAAAAATTAAAACAAGTAGGCGCAATTTTAGAGGGCGTCGGAATAATTTTTATCGGTTTAAACGTAATGTCTGCCGCCGTCAGTGATATGCTTGACAATGCAAATGTTAAGGAAGCGGTAGAAGGTTTGTTTATCGCCCTCGGTAACAACGAAAAACAATTATCTTGGGAGATACCCGTCTTGTTCCTTTTAGGGGCGGTGCTTACGGGTTTAATGCAATCGTCCGGTGCGCTTACTGCAATAGTTATTTCGCTTGCAAGCGCAAATCTCATTAATCTGGAAATGGCAATGTGCGTAATTCTCGGAACAAACGTAGGTACTTGCGTGACCTCGCTTATATCTTCGATAGGTACAAGCGTGAACGCAAAGCGCACGGCTGCGGTGCATCTTTTGTTTAACGTGGCAGGTTGCCTTATATTTATTTGGCCGGTTGCGTTTGCCGGTAAATATATAGCACAGGCGTTGAGCGGTATAGATACGCAGTGGCAGATAGCAATATTCCATATGGTTTTCAACCTGCTCACAACCGCGATTTTACTGCCGTTTATTCATATGCTCGTAAAGCTTGCATGCCTGATAGTGCCCGAAAAAAAAGGTTCGGAAGTTGCCGACGACGGCGAAACGCTCGATTTGCGCCTTCTCAAAACGCCCGCAATCGCCGTAGGGCAGGTAAGAAAACAGCTTTTGAAAATGGCGGAAGAAGCGTTTTCGAATTACAAGCTTTCCCTCGATATGCTGTTTACAGGCGATTTGTCCCGCAAGAATAAATTTGCCGAAACGGAAGAAAATATCAACGCGACGAATAAACATATAGTATCATTCCTTATTAAGCTTTCCTTGCAGGAAGTATCCGAAACGGACGAAAAGAAGATAAGCTCGTTTTACCGCGTAACCTCCGATCTGGAAAGGATAGGCGACTACGCAGAAAACATTATGGAGTACGCCGAAAAAATGTCGGAGTACAACGTATCGTTTTCGGAAGAGGCGCAAAGCGAAATCCGCGAAATGGATTTGCATCTTACCAACCTTTATAAAAACGTGTACGAGGTGTTCGCCACGAACGATTTGAAGCATATCCCCGACGTGGAGGTCGAAGAGCAGGCGACGGACGATATGAACAAGCTTATGCAGAAAGCGCATTTAAGCAGAATGACCGACGGCGTCTGCACGCCCGAGGCGGGCGCGCTGTTTTTGCAGCTCGCCGTCAATATGGAGCGCATAGGCGACCATATGCACAACATTGCAAATTCGGTAATCCCGTACGGTCACGGCGGCGTGGCGGCGCATATAAAAAACTGATTAAATTTTCTTCGGAGGTAATATAAATGAAAAACGTACTTGTGACGGGGGGAGCGGGCTTTATAGGCAGCCATACCGTCGTCGAACTTATAAACAGCGGCTTTGGCGTGGTTGTCGTGGATAACCTTTCAAACTCCTGCGAGGAGGTGCTGCGCCGGGTGGAGCGGATCACCGGCAAGAT
>DOCD01000189.1:2491-2688 GCA_003503945.1 Clostridiales bacterium
CTCCTGCGAGGAGAGCCTTGCACGCGTGGAAAAGATTACGGGCAAAGCCGTGAAATTTTACAAAAACGACGTGCGCGACAGGGCGGCGCTCGATAAAATTTTCGAAGAAAACAAAATCGACTGGGTAATACATTTCGCGGGGCTTAAAGCGGTTGGCGAAAGCTGCGAAATGCCCATAGAGTACTATGACAATAATT
>DOCD01000013.1 GCA_003503945.1 Clostridiales bacterium
GTGATAGAATAAATTTAAAGGAGCGGAGAGTTATGTCAAGAAAGAGCGACTTAAAAAAGCAAATCGCCGCCGGGGAAAAGGAAATCGAAGAGCTGGAAAAAAAGCGTATGCGTTCGCAATCGGCACTTATGGAAGCGCATGTAAACGACGTTGCGCCCAGCTCCGCCGACGTGGAGTATTTTAAAATTTACACAAACCTTATAAAGCTTGAACGCGAAAATCTGCATAAGCTTAACGAGGAACTTAAAAAACTCTGATTAAATTCCCGCAGAATTTTACGACGCAAACTTATTGCGTCTTTTGATATTTCAATATTAAAACGAAAAAGCGTAACGGTTGAATTATTGTTACGTTGTTTTGTATTAAAAAGTTTGTAGCCGCATGCGGCTATGTTTTGCACCTCTTATCGAGGCGCAAAACATAAAATGTTTAATTGTTGATATTTGAATCCGACTGAAAGGTCGTCAAGGGGAGGATATTATGAACTTTTTACGTAATATTTCGTTGAAGCGCAAAATCGCAGCGGCGGTTTGCGCGTTTTTGGCTTGCGCCGCAGTGGTTGCGGGCGCAGTGTTTGCCGTAACGGGCGCAGACAGCTCGCACAAAAACGGGACGAACGGCTCGGGGAGTAGGGTGGAAGCTGAGGTCCCCGCCGCCGAACCCGTTAAAATAACGCCGTACCGCAATTATACGGCGGTCGGCACGGCAGAGCTTTACGACGAGGGCGTAGTGGTTTATGAAAATAAAACCACCGTCGCCGACTTGAAAAGCAACCTTAAAGTCGTAGCCGAATATACAAACGGCACGGCAAGCGGCACCGCTACGCTTTTCCCCGAGGAATACACCGTGAACGTATTCGGCACGCAAAAGGGCGATAACGCAATAGTTGCGCCTTTGGGCGGCGGTAATATGATTACCGTGTCGGTTACGGTAAACGGCGTAACCTCACGCGAGTTTACGATTGCGGTCGAGAAGACGTCCGAAATCCGTACATATACCGAAATTTCCGTAAAAGTTACGGGTAATTTAACCGAGGATATGGACAAAAACGCAGTTAAGTCCGCAATAGAGGTTACGGGTACTTATGAAGCTAACGCAGAGGACGGAACTAAAATTACCGTAACGGAAATTTTAAAAAACCGCGAACTTTTCTCGGTTGCCGATTTTAATTTTACCGTCGGCAGTAATACGATTACCGTTTATCTGACTGATAATGTAGAGGTAAAACGCGAAGTAACGGCAGCGGTAGGCGCAAAGCAATTTGTCGAAGCTTCGTTACTTGTGACAACAGAGGGCTTCCGCCGCAATGAAAAAGGCGCGAACCTTTACGAGAAAGAAATTGACGGCAAATGGTACTCCGCATTTGTCGCAAAGTCAACGACAACCCGCGAGGACGTTTTTAAGAACCTCGAAATCAGGGCGATTTATTCGAGCTCGGCAGAGGTCGTAAATTTCGAGTGGAACAATACCGACGAAGCGACGGCAAGCAACGGACTTAATTTGAATTTTAGCGGACTGCCCGATTTTACGACGGCGGAAACGAAAAATATAAATATAGCCGTGGGCGGACGGTCTGCGGGAATTTCGTTGCAGTTCGAAGCTCAGCGCGTCGTAGAAATAAAAGCGGAAGATAATACGACGCGAAATGATTTGTATCCCTATACGCTTGCAAATAGCAACTTATTTACCGATAAAGTATTTGCAAGATTCAATGACGGTGTTTGGGACGAAACCCATCCTTTGACGGGATATACGGTAGAAGGTTCGCTTGCTCCCACAAAAGACGATATCGAAGCTTGTATAAACTTTACCGCGGGTACTTATCTTAAAGAGCTTACTATTTCATATAGCAGTGAACTTACGAACAATATAACGCTTACAACAAAAGCAAAAGTAAAAGTAAACAGAGCGGAAATAACAAGTATAAGCGAGGTTAAACTTCCTGTTGATTATAAATTTCCTACGCAAACGTATAGGGAAAAGGTGAGATATGACGGACTATATGTTGAGCTGAGGTTTAAAGGACAATTGCGACCGTCCAACGCTTATTTGGAAGACTTTAATGATCCGACGGCAAATTATATAACGACGATATTATATAGTGATATAGATGAAAATGGGCTTCCGATTAATGAGATAGAAGGCGATAGAATAACAAGCACAGTTAAAGCAATAGGCGTAAGCTTTAAAAAATTGGAGGGCAAAAATTTAGTTGATAATGAAGTATTTACATACGGTATTATCGGCGATAATTTGGAAATCAATAAATACGAAGTCGGGTTGCCGACGGTAAACACTACCGACGTGCCGTTTACCGAGGGCGTAAGCAAAGATATAATTTTTGCGCAGGACGAAAATCTGGGCGATAGCTTTGCAGTCGACAATATATCCGTCACATTGTTTGCAAACGAAGAGGATTGTAAAAATCTGGAAATGCCGGGCAATTCTACGCTTGATGTTGACGGTAAAACCATTGCCGAATACATAAACGGAAAAGTAAACTTCTTTGCGGGTGGTGTAACTTACTATATCCGCGTGCAGATTAAGGACGCTAATTCTTTACGCGAAGAAGTCAAATGGGCGGGACTCACCGGTTCAAACGCAAACGCTATCGACGAATACACGATTTATTATAAAGTTACCGTAAACAGGGGCGCGCTTACCGTTTCATTCGATTATGAAGAATATGCGTGGACTTACGGCGACGATATCCCTACGCTTACGGTTAAGGGTACGACTTCAAGCGGGCAGACGTATACGCTTCAAAATACGGAAGATGCTTCGGGGCTTGGCTCGGGTGAAATCGCCGTGCCTTATACGGTTAATTATTATTTGATTAATTCCGACGGCAGTGTTTCGGCGGAGCCGTCAACTGGCAGGCTTTCGGCAGGCAAATATAAAGTTGTTGTGACGACTTCGCAGACGGACGCCTATATCGCAAGTACCTCCGCGCAGGATACGGTCGTAACCGTAACCCCCAGACCGATAAGCACCAAACATAATAAGCCTTACAAAGATTATGATAGAAACACATATGAAGCATCGAGTTTTATTTCCAGCGGAACGAACAATATCTTAAGCGGCGATACTGCTGTCGAAGTGCTCGGTGCAGATGTCAATGGCTATAAACATGCGGGTGAGTATCCTGTATATCTGAACATAATAGATCCGAATTACTGTTGGGCTGCCGATGAAATTTTAACGGATTTTGAAAGCAATAAAGATGTAGTAAAACTTGATTTTTCAATCAAAGCAAGGGTGCTTGATTTAAATGTTGAAAATACAGACAGAAGAGCGGATTTTGTTTACGGCGGAAGCTTTACGGCAGATAATCTTAAATTTACATATACGGATAACGGAAACGCTTCCGAAACAAAGCAAAGTACTTTCTATGCCGAACTAAACACCGCGGAGTTTTACAAAAAAGCCGTATTCGATACGTTTATAAACGGCGATACGGTTACGGTTGATTCGAGCAAAAAGCTTACTACGGCGCAAAACAGCTGGGAGGTGGGTACCTACGTCGTTTACTATTCGACAGCCTTAAGTACCGCCGAAGAAGACGGCGACTACAATTTGCCGGTCGCCTATGCGGAGTTTCAAGTTACCCGCAAAGCGATAGATAAGGTAACTTCCACGCAAAACGGCACAAGCGACACTTACGACAGAAGTGCAAAAGAAATTTCGCTTACGAACTGGACTGCGGCAAACGACAATTCGGGAAATCCTATTTTAACGCGCTCGCTTTCGGCAAAGTATTTTAATAAAGACGGACAAGAGGTTGATACACCTTTATTTTCCGATGAAACTGCAAACAATCCTGAATTAGGCTTTACGTTTAGAAATGACGATTACGGCACGGTGAGTGTAACTCACGCGGGCGTTTATACGCTTACCGTAACGCTTAACCCTAATTATAAATGGAGCGATACAACGGAAGAACTCGCCGTGGGCGTACGGCAAACGGCAACTATCACGTATACCGTCAATCAGGCTGAAATGCAGAATGGTAGCACTTTTGCGTGGGGTGAGCTTTCCTTTACGTACGATACGGCGGCGCACTGTCCTGTGCCTTCCGTAGTAGGGATTGCATCCAACTTGTTAACGCTTGACGTTAATTATTATAATTCCGATAATGAATCAATAAGCGGTAATGAAATAATTCTTTCAGGTACTTATTATGTTGAAATTGCCGATTGGAAGGTTGACGGTGAAACGGATAATAAATGGGCTGTTTCGTACAACTTTAAACGTGCGGAACAAGCCGGATTGCCTGATTTGGACGCTAAAAAGTTAAAAGTTCCGTTTACTATCAATTCTGCGGAGCTGTCTGCGCCGACATTGATAGGCAGTGATGAGGCAATCATTGTAAATAATGTTAAAGTTGAGTGTACTTATAAAGGTGAAGAATACGATTTTACGGATTATATTGCAAAATATAAGCAACTAGATACTTCCGATGACAGTAGCGGATTTGCTTACGGCAACGGTCAGCACAAAATTTTGGTAAAAATTGTTGCTGCGGAAACCGGAAATAAAATTACTGCGGTAAACGGTACTAAAATGTTGGATACGTGTACGTATACGGCTTACGTTTACCCTGCAACAAACTTCAAATGGGGTGACGGAGTCGGCGCAAGCCCTATAAACGTCGACGGTATACCGCAGGGCACGACGGGCTTTACGTTTACTTTCGAAATCGAGCCGTTTAAGCTCGACGAAACCGCGTTTAAGTGGTATGCGGACGATAATACGGAAATTACGGGCGCAACGTATACGGGATATACATACAACAATAAAACCCGTGGACTTGAAAGCAAGGTCGACGGTGCCGTATTCGAGTGCGACAGCGGCAAAGTCGGTGTGGACATAACCTACAATACCGAAACCCGAAAAGATGCGGGCGCGACCTATACCGCGACGGCAAACAAGTTGACGGGCGACAGGGCTTTCAACTATTCTATGCCGCAAACAAACCCGACACAAGATTTCGTAATTCAGAAAAAAGCGTTGGGTTCGTTCAGTGTGGCTGCGGCAAGCGCCGAGTTTGACGGCTTCGAGCATACAGCAACCGTAACTTATGAAGATATTACATATTTTACGGAAAACGCCATTAACTTAACCGACGTGTTCGATTACAGCTTCAAGCATAAGTTTGATTATACCGGCGCGACCGATAACACACTTTCGACGGAAAACGGCTTCGTATACACCAACGCGGGTATTTATACGATAACGCTTACTTTGAAATATACCGTAAACTTTACATTTACAAGCGATTCGCAAAGCTTTACCATATCCCCCAAGCCTATTGACGCGCCTGTCTTTAAGGAAAACCACCGCGCGCACGAATACAAAGAGGGTGAAACTTTTACGCCCGAGTTTACGGTGACGGGCGATATTGCGGGGCATATCGAATTCAAATACGGCAAGTGCACGGCGGAAGGCGAAATTGACAAGTCTTTCCACGAGCAGAACGATACGACGGGCTTACAGCAACCCGGACAGTATTACGTAATTTTAACGCTTAACACGGAAAACGGATTTTATGCCCATAACTATACAATCAACAATACAAAATATACGGATAATAACTACGTAAAGGGCAGTGACGAAACGCATTACGGCGAAAGCGTTTACATAATTCAGCATTACGCGGTAACCAATACGCAGCTTAAAATCAGCTTTGAAGCAAACGATTATATTTTCGGCGACAACGCGCATAATGCCGCAAACCGTAAGGGGATTGCAGACCTTATTACAAAGAGCGGCAATGACGTTGGCATAGTTTTCAATGCGGACGGCTCCGCTGCGGAAAACGTTACGGTTAATTATACCTTTAAAGCCGTTAAAGCCGTAAATCTTCAAACCGTGGTTGAGCTTGTAAACGGTATCCCGTGGAATGCGGGTGATTATACCGTAACTGTTTCGGTTGCTTTCAGCGGAAGCAAAACGATTTACGAGCCCATAGACACGACGCTTAATTTCACAGTTTCGAAGCGCGTTGTTTCCGTTGCGTGGAGCGGCGGCGACGACGCGGTTAAGGGCGAAAATAAGGAGTGGTCGGCAACTTACGACGGCAAAACTCACAAGCTTGCGGCAAGCATATCGAATATGCCCGGAAAGTCGGTAAGCGACACAACCCCAGCACCGACGCTTATAGTTACGGGCAGCGGCAAGGACTTTAAAGACGGCGGATATACGCTGACTGCGGAGCTTGATACTAGCGCGGGTGCGGGCAACTTTACGGTTGAAGGCGCGGACAAAACCGCTACGCTTACGATAAATAAACGCGAAATAACCGTTAAAGTTACGCAAAGTATCGATAACGTAGTTTACGGCTCGCCTGTTAATTTCAGCGGCGCGGTATGGGATTATGATACGAATTCGCTTGAAATTGTAGAAGGTGATCAAAATATAGTTTCATTCGGGTTGAAGGAAAACAAGTCCGGTGAGTTGATAGATATTACAGGTATTCTAAGTGTAAAAGAATACGTATTAGTGCCCGTATTGACCTCCGACGGTAATAAAAACTACACTTTACATATAGCCGAAAACGGCGAGGGAACATATAAGGTAGTTCCGCGTGAAATCACCGTTTCGCTTGATAAGAACGCGAGCGCGGGTTACGCCGAAAGTATTTCGCTTGAAGGGCGCTATACTGTGACCTACAACGGTAGTACAGACTGGCTTGTTCCTGGTGATAACAAAAACGACGTATTCACGCTTGCGTTTGACGGCGTTGCGGAAAACGCAACATGGCTTGCCGTGGGCAAATACTCCGTCGTGCTTACTAATAAAAATAACGGCAATTATAAGATTTTGAATTCGTCAACCGAGCTCGGTACGTTTACCGTAACCCCCGCCGATATCACGGGCGCGGAGGCTACGGCTAATACGGGTAAGGTCTATAACGCGCAGGATTATAACGTAATTTCCGCCGATAATTCGGGGCTTATAACTGTAAGTGCAACCGTTTTACACGGGCAACCCGTTAAGTGGTATTGGCAGAAAAATACGACAGACAGCGCACCCGTCGCGCCGAAGTACGATAAAGGCGGCTATGCGGGCGGTTGGGAAGAAATTACTTCAAAAACTATTAAAAATGCGTTTAACGAAACTTCCTATTGGATAATGGTCGCGGCGACAAACCATAATCCGCAAGTGCTTGACTTACCCGTTGCGGTGAAGATTGCAAAGGCAACGCTTAAGCTAACCGTAAACTTTACAGGTAAAAACGCGATTTATTACGGCGAGGAATTTGTTGCGGTTACGAACGGCAGTAGCATAACCGAATATTTCAAAGAAGTTTCGGGGTTATGCCCGGGCGACGATATAACTTCGCTTTCGGGTTTGAGCGGAGCTTACAGCTATTCGGCTGCAGATTACTCCGCGGGCAACGATATAACGACGGGCGAAAATTATTATACGATTACCCTCAGCGGTAACTTATCGTCCAACAACTACGATATTAAGTATCAAGACGGCAAGCTTGAAGTTAAAGCATTGTCCGTTACAGTGACAATCAAAAATCAAACGCTTCCGTATATGTCGTCAACGCTTGACAATATTACGGATTTACAAGCTTTACTTAACGGATATGTCGAAATTTCGCTTAACGGTGAATTCAGTATAACCAAAGTGCCAGATACGCTTGATAAAATTGTTGTAGTCAATACTCAGGCGATTATAAACAATAGCGGAAAAATACAAACGAACAATGTAGGAACATATCCGTTGAATGCAACGAGTTATATCGGGGTCGGCAGTAAAAGCGCAAATTATGATTTGACGATAATTGATGCGACTTTTGAAATAACGATTGCCGAAAACAGCTTTGAATCGCCTTTTGATTTCGGTACGTTAAACAGCGGACTTGTGGGCGGCGAAGATATTAATGCGTTTGCGTGGATTTACGGTGTGAACGTGACGGGCGGAATTACTGTAGACGACGGAAAGCCTACGGGTAATTATAAAATTGTTTTGCCCAAACTTGCGTTCGGCGACGTTGAAAATATAACATATACTCTCGAACGCAAACAAGGCGGCGAATGGGAAGCTCTCGGTACGAATAAGGGAACAATAGAAACTGCGTTCGGCAATTGGATTTCGGCAGGAAAGTTCAATGTCGGGCTTTACAGATTAACTTATTCGTTTGCAGACGGAAGCAGTAACTATGAAAGTATAGGTAACGAAATGCGCTACTTTAAGGTTGGCGCGAGGGATTTGTACGTATTCGCGAACGACGGGCAAACCTATTACGGCGAGGAGTTTACGCCGACGGCTACGGCAAACGGGCTTGTGTTTAACGGAAACGTGACCGATACGCTTGACGCCATTATGACGATTGAGTTTGACGTAAGCGGTTACGTAAAGGGAAGCAACGTCAATGAATACGACTTGTCGATTTATACCGTTACCGCAAAGCAAAACTCAAACTATGCAAACTATAACGTCATAATAAATCAAAAATCCGCGGAGAAGGCGGCAAACAGCAAGCTCACCGTTATGCCCAGACCTGTCAGCATTAAAATTCTTGAAAAGCAAAACAGATACGATTTCAACAAAACGTGGGTCGGCGCGGAGAGCGGTAACGGTGCGGAGCAGGCGCAAATGCTTGAGTTTACCGCAACCGCGGGCGAAGGACTTTCGGGCACGCCGTTCTATAACGTCGCACATGCCGCAATCTACCACAACGGCAATTGCGGAAATATTGTCAAGCTTGTCACTAACGCGCTTGACGGCGAAAACGGCAAGGGCACGGGCAATTTGGGCAACTATCTTATACTTGCGCTCTACGGCGAAGGGGCAAACGGAAATTATGCGATAACCGTAACGAACTCCTATCGACGCGACGAGGGAAAAGAGGGCAAAGTAAACGGTTACTTTACTTACAGTCCCGATTTCTATACCGAAAAAGTCGAAAGCTATTTCAACGGACAGTCAAACCTGATAAGCGCGAAAGACGGTGACGGATTTAAAGCGGGAACGTATAAAATAGAGCCCGCATATCTTGCGATTTCGCTCGGCGAAAACACGTTCACTTACGACGGCAAAGAAAAGGGCATTGCAATCACCTATACGGGTTCGGAAACGGAAAGCGGTTCGATATACGCCGAATATTTAACGGGCGACAATTATACAAGCCAAAAACCCGTAAACGTAGGCAATTATCCGTTCAGAATAGTCGTTGCAAACCCCGATTACGAGTATAACGCAAACGCGGGCACGACGATGTCGCTTACGATTAACCGCAGGCAGATAAGCTGGAACGTAAGTATAAACGGCAGCGCCAACCCCTTTACGGGTAACGACGGCGCGGTTTACGGTGCAAACGGCGAATATAGATATCTCGGCTTTGAAGCGGGCGCTAAGCGTTTCAACATCCTGAACGTATCGTTTAATTATAACGGTGAAATTGCCGACGCCGATAAATTCGGGCTGACCGACAGTATATCGCTTGCAAAGTTCGCCGAATACGGCGGCAGCGCGTTTGACCCGTTTACAGTCGGCAACCATAGCGGAAGTTATGTAAAAGCCGACGGCAGATTTGATTTTGCCGCCCACAATGCGGGCAAGTACACGGTTACGCTTACGCTTGACGGCGCTCAGGCAAACAACTACACTTTCGGCAACACAACCGCCTGGAACAGCGACAACACGACAAGCTTTACGTTTACGTTTGTCATAAGTCGCGCAACCGTCAACGTGGTTACGAAAGACGGTTGGGTGGAATACGGAACTCCTCTGACGGCAAACGGTGTGGCGACGGCTCGTTTCGGCGGCTTTGAGCTTGCAAAGGATATTCTCGATTTAGTGGCAACGGAAAATACTGCGTTATCGGGCTCGTTCGATATAAGCAAGGTTACGTATACCGCAGAGCGCTACAACCCTAAGGAAACTAACGCAGGGACTTCGGGCATTTATATCAAGGCAAGCGGCGTAAGCGCGTACAATTACGAGTTTACGTACAATACTGGTACCGAGCAAAGAGGAATTTTGACGGTAAGGCCGCGTGAAATCACCGTAAATATCCACGGCAGCAAGGACGGGAATTGTAACGCCTTCACCGTATACAGCGGCGTGGACCAGACCCCCGACTTCGAAGGGGATTTCGCGGATTACTTCAAACCGCAGGGCGACTGGTACGGTCAAACCGCGGATAATACGAAAAACTATGCGACCGTGTTTAATACGGGTATAGTAATTTCGGGCGGAGCGAAAACCGACGTTGGCGTATATCCGTTGAGACTTCAAGTAGGCACTTCGAACTATAATATAACTTATCAGACGGCAAACGGAACAGAGTTATACAAAGACGGTGAAGAGCAGACTGTTGCCGACAATGCCAGACCTAAGTTTGAAATAACCAAAAAATGGCTGACCGTGCAGGCGGGCTCTATGGGCATGAACGGCGACAAGCAGTTTTCCGAGGCTTTCGATATCACCTACGGAAACATGACCGAGGGATATTTCAAGGTTGAATTCAACGGGTTTGTAAACGGCGAAACTTACGGTACCGCGGCTGAAAACAACGGCAGTGCGCTTGCGTTTAAGGCAGAGCGAGGCGACGTGACGTACGCTCCTTGGGAAAGCCACGCGGGCGAAAAGTATATTATAACTCCGTCGGGGCTGGATTTCAGAAACTATAAAATTGAAGCCGAAGACGGCGGCAACGGCTGGCTCACCGCGACGATGACGGTCATACCCAGACTCGTAACCGCAACCACCGAGGACAGAACGTATACCGAGCTTGTCGACAACGATATAATCGATTACAACAGGGGCGAAAGCGGCGCGACACATAACGCGCAGATAATATTCGCCGACAGCTCCGCAGCGGAAATCAACAATTCGATTGCTTATTACGGTTTTGAAAACGGTAAAGTCGAAAAAGACGAATACGGCGTTATAAAGACTATCAACGAATACGCGCCGAATTCGCATGCTAAGTTGACGTATTCCGGAAGAACGTTCGGCAATGCCGAATACAACGGTACAGCCGCGCCGAATAAAGCGGGCGACTACGAAGTTACCGTAGAATTGACGGGCGACTACGTTCTGGCTGAGAATACGGTGACGCTTGCTTATAGAGTTAACAAGAAAGTGCTTTCGCTCAGCTGGAACAACGTTTCCGACGAATACCTTCAATTCAATGCGGGCGATAACAAGCAGCGCACAGCCGAAAATTATATAAAAGAATTAATGAGCGTGGTGCACGTAACCAATACGTACAAGGGCTCGGCCGGCGGTGAAATTATAGATTATCTCGACCGCAATACGGACGGAACGCTCAACGGTAAGCAGTGGCTGATGAGCGCCGACGGCAGAAGTTTCACCGTAAATATATACGGTATAGGTCTGTACAGCGCCACTGTCGCGATAATCGACTCCGCATTGAATAACTATGAGTGGAAGGACAGCGAAACCTCGTTGCTTTCGATTGCATTCCGCGTCGCGGCGAAAGGGTTCAGGATAACAAGCCTTACGCTCGGCACGGGCAAATGGACGTACGGCTCCGCCGCGCCCGAACCCGATTTCGAGCTCGACATAGTCGGCATATCAATCGGGCTTGTATATCAGTACGCAAAGCTTAACGCCCTGCCCGACGGGTTCGACGGGGTCGACGGTTTCGGCAAAATGCTTTCGGCAGATTCCGTACCCGACGACAGGTTCGAAAGTATCCGCGACAGATATTCGGCTTCCGCGCCTACTCAGGCGGGAATATATCTGCTCCGCGCTTACTATCAGGGCTCGGACGAATACAGGGAGGCGGAGGCTTACCTCATATTCAAAATCGAACAGGCGATTGTGAACACTCCCGAAATTACGGGCGGCAAATTGTCCGACACCTTCACGGGCGACGTTTTAACGCTTGCCTTCGGATACGACGCTGCATTGCTTACGATAGCATACGACGGCACTATGAGCGTAACGCCCGACGGCATTGCCGTGCACGCGACAGATGCGAATACGGTCGGTTACGAAATTACGTTCACATTGAAAGACGATAAAAACTATCGCTGGGAGGAGGGCGCGCAGTCGCGCTTTGTGTGGATTATTAATCCCGCGGAGGATAACGAAATCACTTCGTTCGACGTGAGCATGCTTGCCGACCTTACGTATACGGGTCAGCCCGTTCCTCTGCCCGAAGCCGAGGCGAAGTACGGCGGCGAGGTCTACTTCGAATTCCTTGTCGCCGGCGAATGGACGAGGGAAATCCCCGTGAACGCGGGCAAATACTCCGTGCGCGCGGTAAGCGCAAAGACGGATAACTATTCCGCGGACGGAAACGACGCGTTAAGCAAAGCGCAGAGCTTTGTCATAAAGCGCGCATACCTTACCGTAACCCCTGCGGGCTCCGCGGTATACGGCACGGCGTTCGATGCAACGGGCGAGGGTTATTCGCTCGCGTATACGGGCTTCGTCGACGGCGAAAAACCCGTGAGCGGCAAACCCGCGTTCATGCTTGAAAGCGTTCCCGAAAAGCTCACCGTTGGCAGCTACGGGCTGACCCTCGAAACGGTTGAAGAAAATCCTTTGGAAACGGTCGACGGCTTTGCGTATACGGTCGTCAAGGGACTTTCGCTCGAAAACTACTATATAGGCGTTGCGGGCGGCAGCTTCGAGGTTACTAAAAAGCAGCTTTCGGCGGTAATAGGCAACGTGAACGCGGTTTACGGCGATAAGTTCGATTTGTCGGGCGCGGTAATAACCCTTTTGAACAGCGAATTCGCTTACGACGACGGGCTCGCTTCGCTTGAAATATCGCTCGACATAAACGAGAGGAACAGGCTCCCCGACCCCGAAAGGGAAAAATATCAAGCAGGCGCGTATCCTATGGCGGTATCCTCGTACAACGGCGCAAATTACGAGGTTGCATTCCCCGTAATAGGCGCGTACGTGGTTTCCGCGCTGGATATCAGGATTGAAATAAGCATGACCGACGGCGTTTACGGCGGCGCGGCGCCTACGGCGAGGGTCGTAGGGGTCACCACGGCGGACGAAAAGCCGCTGGGCGAAATAGGCGGCATAATACAGCCGCAGTTCACCTTCGTCTACTACGGCGCTTCGAATAACGGCGAGTGGAGCTTTGCGGAGCTGGATAACAACACTAAGCTCCCCGAGCTTGCGGGTTCTTATACCGCAAAGGCGGTGGGCACGTTCACGCGCAATTTCAACCTCGTGAACACCCCCGCGCAGAGCTTTGTAATCAATAAAGCGACGGTTGACGCAAATCAAATAAAGACGGTGAACGGCGTTTATACGGGCAACCCGCTTACGCCTGCCATCGCCGACAACGACTACGTCGAGCTGTACGATATGCTTCCCGTAACCTACACCGACGCGGGCGTATGGAACGTGACCTTGAAGCTTAAAGATTTCTTTAACTATAAGTGGCTTTCGGTCGACGTCGACGAAAGGACGATACCCTTCACGATAGATAAGGGCGACAACAATTTCGTCAAGGACGAAGGCGGCAACGACGTTACGATTACCGGCTGGACTTACGGGCAGAAGGCGAACTCGCCGACGGCTAAAACCCGCTTCGGAAATGCTTCCGACTGCACGTTCGAGTACTCTTCCGCAAAGGACGGCGACTTTACCGCAAACGTGCCCTCTACGGCGGGCACCTGGTGGGTGCGCGCTACTATGCCGCAGTCGGATAACTATAATCGCGCAGTCAGCGAAGCGGTGGCTTTCGTAATCGACAAAGCCCCGTTATCCGCACCCTCGCTCGGGCTTATAGCCGACGGCGACGGCAAAAACACCGTGTACACGGGCGAAAGGCTGGAAGCGGCGGTAAACGGCTTCAACCATTCGACTATGCGCATAATTTACTCGGGCGACATCTCTTCCGCGGGGAACAAGCTGAGCGTGTTCGCAGTGGGCGCGGCGACGTACAAGGTGCTTTTCGCGCTCAACGACGGCGACAACTACCGCTGGGCGGACGGCGTAACCGTGGAAAACGGCGAAGCGGTGCTCGAATGGACGGTGGCGCGCAAGCAGATTGCAAAGCCCGTAATGAACGACAAGACGTATATGGTAAACGGCAGAACGCTCGAATTTATCCCCGACGGCTTCGACGAAAGCACTATGACTATCGAGGGCAACAAGACGAGCTACGGCGGCACGTTCACGGTCACCGTTTCCATAAAGGATAAAAACAATTACGAATGGGCGGATTCCTCCGTGGAGGATATAACCTTCGACTGGAAGGTCGTCGGCTGGGATACGGTGTTCGTAATAGTTGCAAGCGTGCTTGGGGTTATCGCAGGCGCGGCGGCAATAGCGATAGGCGTGCAGTATCTGTTGCATAGAAAGAGGAAAAAAGCCGAAGCATTGCAAACGGCGGAAGCCGAACAGGCAATTGCCGAAACGGTCGCGGAAAACACTCAGGCGGCGCAGGTCGGCGGGGAAGCTTTGGAAAATGCGGAACAGAGCGAAGCCGAAGGAAGCGACGGCGCCCCGCCCGAAGCACATGAGGACGGCGAACAGCCCGAACCCGAAGTAAATGATGACGGAGCGCAGCCCGAAGAAAGCGGCGACGAATCCGCCGCGGACGAACATAAAAAGGAGGAAGACGGAAATGAATAACTTGCTCGAATCCTTTTTTACACCGTCGCAGACGGTCACGTTAATCGTTGTTGCGGTAGTGGGCGTCCTTTTGATTGTGCTCAATATAGTGCTTGCGTACGTTTTCCACAAACGCGGCGAAAGAAAGCTTTACGATTTAATGCTTCAAAAACAGAAGGAGCTTTTAATGCAGCAGCTCGACGAGCTGAGGAGCGGCGCGGTCGTACCCGACGAGGAAAAGTTCAGGAAAGAATTTTTCAACAGAATTCCTCCCGATTACGTCCCCGCGGAGCATACCGCGCCCGCGGAAGTAATTGCGGAGGAGCTCGTCGAAGAGGCGCCCGCGGAAGTAATTGCGGAACAGCCTGGCGAGGAGCAACCCGCCGAAGAAATTGCGGAGCAGCCTGCCGAGGAGCTTAACGAAGCCGAGGAGGAGCCGTGCGACGAGCTCGCGCCGACGGACGCGGCGTACGAGGACGAAAACGCCGAAATTATCGAAGAGGTAGTCGTCAACGGCGTGGTTATGCGCTTTAACCGCAGCTTTACGGCGCGCATAATTCAGGCGGACGACATACTCAAAGCGAGGTATTCCGAGCTTAAAAATTATATTCTTTCGTTCAACGGCGTAAAAAACAGAATAAGCTGGAAAAAGGAAAGCTTCCGTACGGGCAGAAATACCTTCGCATGCTTCACCGTTCGCGGCAAAACGCTTTGTTTAAGTCTTGCGGCCGACCCCAAACAGTTCGAAGGCACAAAGTATAAGGTTATCGACCTATCCGTGCGCAGCCCGAAAAGCAAGCAGCCGTGCATGTACCGCATATCTTCCGACAGGCGTGTAAAGTACGCAAAGCAGCTTATAGATATGCTTATGGGTCATCTCGGCTTAACGCGCAACGCGGACTATGCCGCGGAGCAATTCATGCCCGAATACCAAACGAGCGAGCAGCTTATCGCCGAGGGGCTTATCAAGGTAACGGGCGACGTGCCGCCCGCGGCGGCTGCACCCGTAAACGTAGCCGAGGCGGCGCCCGTCATACAGCCCGAACCGCCCGCGGAGGTATTCAGCGAGCCCGAGGATGAGCAGCCCGACGAGGAAGCGGAGGAAACAGCCGTCGCCGCTGCCGTCGATGACGACGAAAACGCGGAAATTGTGGAGGAGGAAGTCGTCAACGGCGTGGTTATACGTTACAACCGCAGCTATACGGCGCGCATAACCCAGTCCGACGACATACTCAAAGCGAGATACTCCGAGCTGAAAAATTACATACTTTCTTACGAGGGCGTACGCAACAGAATAAGCTGGAAGAGGGAAACCTTCCGTCTGGGCAGAAATATTTTCGCGTGCTTTACCGTGCGCGGCAAAACGCTTTGTTTAAGCCTCGCGGCCGACCCCAAACGGTTCGAGGGCACAAAGTACAAGGTTATCGACCTATCCGTGCGCAGCCCGAAAAGCAAGCAGCCGTGTATGTACCGCATATCGTCCGACCGGCGTGTAAAATACGCGAAGCAGCTTATAGATATGCTTATGG
>DOCD01000127.1:0-3291 GCA_003503945.1 Clostridiales bacterium
ACTGGATTTTGAGTCCAGCGCGTCTGCCAATTCCACCACAGCGGCGTACAGCTTAATTATTATATTATACGCACCGAAAAAAATCAAGTGATTTTAATATGCAAAAATAAAATCCCGCTTCTTAAAGCGGGATAATCGTTATATAAAATTTTCAAGTATAAGCTTGTCCGCAACAAGCGCGATGAATTCACTGTTGGTCGGTCTTTCGTTGCCTATGTACACCCTTGCGCCGAATACAGAGCTAATTGCGTCTGTTCTGCCCCTGTTCCAAGCCACTTCGATAGCATGACGAATCGCCCTTTCAACCTTGCTTGACGTCGTAGTAAATTTTTCGCCGATTTTGGGATACAGCTCCTTTGTTACCTTGTTAATAATCGAAGGGTCCTCGACAGCCATTTTTATACCTTCGCGCAGATACACATAGCCTTTGATATGAGGCGGAATACCTATCGTCGTAAATATATTGCTGATTTTTTCGTCGAGCGAAGAAGTGCGGCGCTTGTCTCTCAGTTCGGACGAAACCTTGTAGTCGTAAGTCCTGTCCTTTAAAACGTCGTTTATTCTCTCGCCGATTACGCTCGGCGAAACGGGTTTTACAAAATAATATATCGCACCGTGGCTAATAGCCGAATTGACTATTTTATCGTTGTCGAACTCCGAAATCATAAAAGACATACATTCGGGGCGAATGCTTTTTATGTAATCCAGAAGCTTAATCCCGTCAATACCTTTAAGCGCGGTATCTATTACCGCCACGTCGGGACTTGTGACTTTTAGCCGCTCCAAAGCTTCATCGCCGGTTGTCGCCGCGGCGCACACGGTAAACCCCGAAGCTTCGTCAAAATAACTTTTCAGCTTCTGCATAAACTCTTCATTTCTTTCAAAAATTGCAATATTTGCAGTCTTCATTTTCATATAACTCCTTAAATAATAGATTATAATGGAATTATACAGAAAATTTTCGCAAATGTAAAGTTATTTTGTAAAAATATCCAAAATATTTTACAATATATTTGTCGAATTTTGAATAATTTTGTACAAAATTAATTTACGCCTGCGTAACTGCATCAACATACTCATCGTAAGTGACGTTTTTGTCGAATTTCTTCGTCCCGTTTATTTCGATAATCCTGTTTGCAACGGTGTTCATAAGCTCCTGGTCGTGCGACGTAAAAAGCATACAGCCTCTGAAATTTTTCATGCCGTTGTTAAGCGCAGTTATCGATTCAAGGTCAAGGTGGTTAGTCGGCTCGTCGAAAATCAGGAAATTACTGCCTTCGAGCATCATTTTTGCAAGCATGCAGCGCACCTTTTCCCCGCCGCTTAAAACTTTCGCCTGCTTTAACGCCTCTTCACCCGAGAAAAGCATTCTGCCCAGCCAGCCGCGCAGATATTCCTCGTAGTGGTCTTTCGAAAACTGGCTCAGCCACTCGACAAGCGTATATTCGCAGCCCTGAAAATACTCATTATTATTTTCGGGAAAATAAGAAGTCGAAATGGTCTTGCCCCATTTTATCGTACCGCTATCAGGTTGAACCTTTCCGACAAGGATATCGTACAGCATCGAAACCGTCGTGCTTTTATCGCTTACTATTCCTATCTTCTCGTCCTTCTGTACGGTAAACGATACGTTTTCGAAGTAACCTTTTTTAGTAAGTCCGTCCACGATGAGGATATCGTTACCAATTTCTTTTTCGAATTTGAAATCTATATAAGGATATTTGCGAAGCGAAGGCTTGAAATCGGCAATTGTGAGCTTTTCAAGCTCCTTCTTTCTCGATGTTGCCTGACGCGACTTCGATGCGTTTGCCGCAAACCTTGCAATAAACTCCTGCAACTCCTTTGCGCGCTGTTCGTTTTTCTTGTTCTGGTCTTTTTGCTGACGGGCAAGAAGCTGGCTTGTTTCGTACCAGAAATCGTAGTTGCCCAGCATCATATTAATTTTTCCGTAGTCAACGTCGCAAATATGAGTGCATACCTTATTGAGAAAATGCCTGTTGTGCGAAACAATGATAATAGTATTTTCAAAGTCCATTAAATAATTTTCAAGCCAGCGAACGGTTTTTATGTCGAGATTGTTCGTAGGCTCGTCCAGAAGAAGCACGTCGGGATTGCCGAAAAGCGCCTGCGCAAGCAAAACCTTAACCTTACGCTTTGCGTCGAGCTCCGACATAAGCGTGCCATGATATTCGTCCGTAATATCGAGCGCGTTTAAAAGCGTTTGCGCTTCATACTCGGCTTCCCAACCGCCGAGCTCGGCAAACTCGCTTTCAAGCTCGCTCGCACGAATACCGTCTTCCTCGGTGAAATCCGCCTTTGCGTAAAGCGCGTCCTTTTCGTCCATTATATCGACAAGCCGTTTATGCCCGAGCATTACGGCACGCAATACCGTAACGTGGTCGTAAGCGTTCTGGTTCTGCTGTAAAACGGACATTCTTTCCGTCTTATCGAGCGTGACATCGCCCTTATTAGGCTCCACCTCCCCGCTTAATACCTTTAAAAACGTAGACTTACCCGCGCCGTTTGCGCCTATTATCCCGTAGCAGTTGCCTTTCGTAAATTTCAGATTTACATCCTCAAAAAGTTTTTTACTGCCGTATTGCAGCGATACGTTGTTTACCTGTAACATAATTTCTCCGATAATATTTTATTTTAAACAGCAAACTGACTGTTATATAATTCAGAAAAAACCCCGCCATTTTCCAGAAGCTCTTTATGGCTTCCCTGTTCGATAATGTTCCCGTCTTTCATAACAAGAATAATATCCGCCTCTTTTATGGTCGAAAGTCTGTGCGCCACGATAAAGCTTGTTCTGCCGTTCATAAGTTTGGCGAACGCGCGCTGAATCCTCTGCTCGGTGCGCGTATCTATTGACGACGTAGCCTCGTCGAGAATGAGCATAGGCGGCAGACATAGCATTATCCGCGTAATACACAAAAGCTGTTTCTGCCCCTGAGAAAGGTTTCCGCCGTCCTCCGAAATCACGGTATCGTAACCGTTCGGAAGCTGCATAATAAAATTGTGAGAATGCGCGGCTTTTGCCGCGGCGACTATTTCTTCTTCCGATGCGTCGGGTTTGCCTATAATTATATTGTCTCTTATCGTACCGCTTTTAAGCCAGGTTTCCTGCAAAACCATACCGTAATTGCGACGCAGCGATTTGCGCGTTACACTTGCAATATCGTTACCGTCCACAGTAATCCGCCCAGACGTCGGCTCGTAAAACCTCATTAAAAGATTTATAAGCGTAGTTTTACCGCAGCCCGTAGGCCCGACTATAGCTACGCGCTG
>DOCD01000127.1:3590-5706 GCA_003503945.1 Clostridiales bacterium
GCTACGCGCTGACCGGCTTTTGCGTTGATATTGAGGTTTTCTATTAGTTTTTTATCCTCAGAATACGAAAAATATACGTTATCAAAATTTATATCGCCTTTAACGTCCGTAAGCTCCGTGGCGTTATCGGCATCGGGTGCCTGCGGCTTTTCATCTATTAGCTCGTAAATTCTTCCCGCGCACGCAATCGCGTTCTGTAATTCCGTTACAACCCCCGATATTTCGTTGAAGGGTTTGGTATACTGGTTTGCATAAGAAAGCAGACTCGTTAAAAGTCCTACGTTAAAAACGACGGGCAACGGCGTTGAAAAAACGAGCATCAATGCGCCGGAAAGCGCAACGGCAGCGTAAACAAGCGCATTAATAAAACGCGTGCTCGGGTTTGTCAACGACGAATAGAAAATAGATTTCAGCGAAGCTTTCGTCAGTCTTTCGTTGATATCGTCGAATTTTTCCTGATTTTCATCTTCGCGGTTAAACGCCTGCACAACCTTCAGGTTGCCTATCATTTCGTCGATAAACGCCGTCTGTTCTCCGCGAATTTCCGAAGTCTTTCTGAAAAGCGAATACGTCCTCGAGGCAATGAATTTCGCAACGAACAGCGAAAGCGGAGTAATGAAAAACACGACGAGCGCTATAATCCAGTTTATAACAAGCATCATCGCAAGCGTACCGATAATAGTCAGAACGCCCGCAAAAAGCTGAGTAAAGCCCATTAAAAGCCCGTCGGCAAACTGGTCGACGTCGGCGACATTCCTGCTTACTATGTCGCCGTAGGAGTGACTGTCGATAAATTTCAGCGGCAGCCTCTGAATATTTGCAAACGCCTCTTCTCTTACGTCCTTTATCACGTTATAAGCAATATGGTTGTTGATTATATTCATAAGCCAGTTTGCAAGCGCCGTGACAGCTATGCAAACCGCGATAATGAGCGTCTTTTGCAGTATACCAGTAAAATCGACCTGTCCTTCACCCGCTATCAGATTGACTATCTGCCCGAAAAACACGGGCACTGCGAGCGTACCTGCCACGGCAATAATAGCAAACAGTACGGTTAACGCAAGATGAAGCTTATATCCTTTAAGCTGTCTGAATATGCGTTTTAAAACGCTTTTTTGCTTTCCCGCCATAATTTACGCACCCTCCTTTTGAAACTGAGAGTAATGTATCTCTTCGTAAATTGCGCAGGACGACAGAAGCTGTTCGTGAGTGCCGCAACCGACCATTTTACCGCCGTCGAGGACTATTATTTTATCCGCGTGGCGTATCGATGAAGTGCGCTGCGACACGATAAAAACCGTAGGGTTGTAATCAAGCGATTTGAGCGACTTTCTCAGTTTTGCGTCCGTCGCGTAATCGAGCGCGGAAGCGCTGTCGTCTAATATGAGTATTTCGGGCTTCTTTACGAGGGCGCGCGCTATCGTTAGCCTTTGGCGCTGCCCGCCCGAAAAGTTTTTACCGCCCTGTTCAACCTGTTCGTCAAGTCCCTTTTCCTTTGATTTTATTACGTCGTCCGCCTGTGCGCAGGTTAAGGAGTCCATAATCTCTTCATCTGTTGCGTCGTTTTTGCCCCATTTTAGATTATCGCGAATGCTACCTTTGAAAAGCACGGCTTTTTGAGGAACAATTCCGCACATATCGCGGAGCTTTTCGTCGCCGACGGCGTTTACGTTTACGCCGCCGATAGTAACTTTACCCGCGCTGACGTCGTAAAAATGCGGCAATATATTTACCAGCGTGGTTTTTCCTGCGCCAGTACCGCCTATAATGCCGACCGTTTGTCCCTTTTCGACGGTGAATGAAATTCCGCTCAACGCGTCGACGTCGGCGTTACCGTAGTTTACGCACACGTTCTCGAACGCGATAAACGGGGTACCCGCAACCGTTCCAACTTGTTCGCCGTGAGAAAGACTTGTCGTCATATCGAGTATTTCGTTTACCCTGCCCGCGCACGCAAAGGACTTCGTTACCGTTATTATAAGATTCGCAAGCTTTATAAGCTCGACTAGAATCTGGCTCATATAATTGTACAACGCGACCACATTGCCCTGCGTAAGGAGCCCGCAGTCGACTTTTATCGCGCCGACGTACAGCAGAATAATTATAGCCGCATTAA
>DOCD01000127.1:5992-6739 GCA_003503945.1 Clostridiales bacterium
CGCATTAATTATCGCATAGGTTAGCGGGTTCATAAGCGCGGAAATTTTACCTACGAATTTCTGCGACTTCGCGAGCTGTTCGTTATGCGCGTTGTAATTGCGGATTTCGTCTTCCTCTTTACAGAAAGCGCGCACCACCCTTGCGCCCGTAAGCGTTTCGCGCGTGTCGACCGTTATGTTATCGAGTCTGCCCTGTACTTTTTTGTAGAGAGGAATGCTGACAAGCATAATGCCGAAAACGACAACGCACAATACGGCAATAGACAGAGCAAACACGCCGCCCGCCGCTGCATTTATTATAAACGCCATAACCATTGCGCCGAAAACAATAAACGGCGAGCGCATAAACAGCCTTAACACAAGGTTTACGCCCGACTGTATCTGATTAACGTCGCTCGTCATACGCGTTATCATTTTAGAGATACCGAGTCCGTCGATTTCCGAGTAAGACAGCGTCTGCATTTTTGCGAACAAATCGCGACGAAGCTCCTTTGAAAAACCTACGGCGGCTCGCGCGGCGAAATACTGCGCAGAAACCGCGCTTATCAACCCTACCACACCTAACGCGACAAGTATGAGGCAGGCGTATACAATATAGCTCCACCCTTCGCCGCCGTTGATACCGTTATCGATTATTGCGGAAACGACGAGAGGGACAAACAGCTCGAAAGCGGCTTCAAGCAATTTGAAAAGAGGCGCAAGCACGCTTTGCAACTTATAATTTTTTAAATATTTGAGCAATTTGCG
>DOCD01000127.1:7015-7363 GCA_003503945.1 Clostridiales bacterium
CTTTGAGCAATTTGCGCATATAAAACAATTTTAACATTTTACTAAATAAAAATCAATTTTTATTCAAGCGATTTGCAATTATTATTATAATTTGGTATATTGTTGTTATGGGCTATGAAATTTATCTGAAAAAGAACGAAGAAAAACGCATTGTCGCGGGGCACAGCTGGGTCTACGCGAACGAGGTCGCAAGGATTGAAAACAAGGATAAAAACGGTTCGCTTGCGACGGTATATTCGCACGAAGGAAAATTTATCGGCAAAGGCTATATAAACCATGCTTCAAAAATTTTAGTACGCATTTTCATACGCGGCAATCAAACCGACGACGAACAATATTATCTCGACG
>DOCD01000127.1:7664-8677 GCA_003503945.1 Clostridiales bacterium
TCTCGACGCGATAAAAAAAGCGAACGATTACAGATTGAAACTCGGCTACAAAAATTGCTACCGAATGGTATTTGCCGAAGCGGACAATCTGCCCGCGCTGATTATCGACAAATACGGCGAAATACTAGTTATTCAGTGTCTGTCGCTCGGCATAGATTTGCGCAAGAAAATGATTTGCGATTGCCTCATCAGACTGTTTAACCCGAAAGGAATTTACGAGCGAAGCGACGTTTCCGTCAGAAAAAAAGAGGGATTGCAGGAAATCAAGCAATTACTTTACGGGGAAGTACCGGACTATTGCAAAATTAACGAAAACGGTATAGATATGCTTGTCGACGTAAAAAACGGTCAGAAAACGGGATACTTCCTCGACCAGAAAGAAAACCGCTTTGCAATAAGAAAATACTGTAAAGGCGAAGTTTTGGACTGTTTTTGCAACAGCGGCGGTTTTTCGCTTAACGCGGCAACCGTAGCCGACAGCGTGACCGCATGCGACATATCCGAGCTTGCACTGAAAAACGTACGTGACAACGCCGCACTGAACGGCTTTAAAAACATAACCACCCTTTGCGGCGACGTCTTTCAGGTTTTACGCGATTTTAAAAAACGTAACGTGAAATTCGACACCGTCATTTTAGATCCGCCGGCATTCTGTAAAACGGCGGACGAAATCAGGGACGCATACAGAGGATATAAGGATATAAACCTTACCGCAATGAAAACTGTAAAAAGCGGCGGCTTTCTAATAACATGTTCCTGCTCGCACTACATGTCTTCAAACATGTTCGAAAAAATGCTTATGGAAGCCTCGCGTGAAAGCGGACGCACTGTCAGAAGCGTCGAAGTCAAAACTCAGGCGCCCGACCATCCCGCTCTTCTGTGTGCCGATGAAACGCAATATCTTAAATTTTATGTTTTACAAATAATCTGAAATTAAAGCACTGCAAATTATAAAGCGTTTCCGAAAGCAACAGCTTTCGGAAACGCTTTATATTAGTGTCTTTGCAGGACGA
>DOCD01000107.1 GCA_003503945.1 Clostridiales bacterium
AAGTGTAAAAGGAAAAAATATAAAAGAAAAATACAAGCAAGTAAAGCTCCGCAAGGAACAAGTATTGAAAAACGCGCCGTAGAGATTTTATTACGTAATACTTTCGGACATTGGGAAATGGACTGTGTTGTAGGTACAACTTTAAGAACTTTACTTGTTCTTACTGAAAGGCTTACGCGTAAAGAAATTATAATTCCGATACCTAATAAAAAAGCTGTTAGCGTGGTTACGGCTTTAAACAAATTAGAACGAAAATATGGTAAACTATTTAAGAGAATATTTAAAACAATAACCGTAGATAACGGCGTTGAGTTCTCGGATTCTGAGGGCATTGAGAAAAGTATTTACGGTAACAAAAAAAGGACAACAGTTTATTACTGTCATCCTTATTCAAGTTATGAGCGTGGAACTAATGAAAGATTGAACCGTGAAATACGGCGCAAACTTCCGAAAGGAACGAATTTTAACAAAGTATCCGATAAAGAAGTTAAAGCCGTTGAAGATTGGGTAAATAACTATCCGAAAGCCGTATTAGGCTATGCGACGGCAAACGAAGTCTTTGAAAAATATATTTCCGCTCTCTAAATAAAAATTTTTTTAACTTTTGTGCAATTTACTCTTGACATTTACGAAAAAATTTTATTTAATTTTTTTATTGAGTTCTTTTCCATAATCTGCCTATGAATATCCTTTTCAGATATTCGGCGGCGGTGGCGCTGTCGTTTAGGCTTTCCGAAGCAAGTTCGCGGATAAAATCTCCGTTTTCGTTGTAAACACTCCAGTTTTCAGTGCTTTCAAAGATAACTTCGTCAAGCGATTTACAACCGGTAAAAGCTTCGGGCTGAATTTCGGCGACCGAAGAGGGGATAGTTATCTTATTAAGTGTTTCGCAGTTAAAGAACGCATGTTCGCAAATAGTTTCAAGCCCTCTACCGAGCTCGACGTTTTCAAGCTGCTTGCAGTCATAAAAGACGTTTTTAAGAATTTTTACGTTGTCGGAAAGCTTTACGCTCTTCAGCTCGGAATGCGCGAAAGCCTGTTCGCCGATTTCGGTAATATTGTCGGGTATAGTTATTGAAGCGAATTTGCCGTATGCAAAAGCGCCGGTTGCAATCGCAGTTATTTTCTTTCCGCTATGTTCGAAAGGAATAATAGGTGAAGAGTCGTTGCCGGTGTATCCCGTAACGGTTAACGTATCGGAAGCGTTTGATTCGTACGTGAATTTATCTTGAACAATTTCAGTATAAATTGCGTTAATTTTTATATTGCTGCACGTCAGGGTATAGTCTTCCCATTTCGAAGTGAAATTTTCTTTGAAAACGGGTGCGGGTTCAGTTATCCGCATATTTTCAACGTTGAAAGGTATACTGGCAATTTCAACTCCGTCGCATAAAAAAATCGCGTAGTAGGTTACGGGCGTGAATATAGCATTTATCCTGATATTTTGGGCGGATATTTCGTAGGTTTCCCATTCTGCGGAATATCCTTTTTTTTCTGGTATTTTCGGCTCCGGCAAGCTTTCGTTTTCAATCGTAAACGGCGCAGAAAAAATTTTGATATCGTCTGCGAAAAACTCCGCAATATACTCAATCGGTATGTATACGGCTTCAATGCGCATATTTTCAAGCGAAAGCCGATAGCTTTCCCAATCCGCCGTATATCCGTCCTGATGCGGCAAAGCGGCGACGGGTTCTTCGACGTGCATATCTTCAATTGAAAAATAATCCTTGTAAACGGTTACGCCGTCGACAATAAATTCGGCGGTATACTTTATCAACGTATAAATCGCGTTTATCGTAACGTCGCCGGAAGTAAGTTCTTTTTGTTCCCATTCGCCCGTATAACCCTTAAGTTCGGGGACGGCGGGAGGGGTAATATTTTTGTTTTCCACCGTATAATTTTTTGAACCTACTGTTTTGCCGTCGGCTTTATATTCGACAGTATACTCAATCGGCGTATAAATTGCGTTTACGGTAATATCGCCGATAATCGGTTCAAAGCTTTCCCATTTCCCGATATAATAAGGTTTATCGGGTACCTTCGGGGCGGAAACCGACTTATTTTCAACGGTATATTGCTCGACGGTTACGGTTTGACCGTCGGCGATAAACGTGATTGAGTAGTTTATGGGCTTATGATAACCGTATAGGGTTAAATCTTCTTCGGCAAGCTCTTTCTCGAAATCCCATTTTTTATCGAAATTCCGGTCTTTATACCAGCCGTAAAATTCATAACCGGGCTTTTCGCTTTTTACATATGTGCACGGGTCGCCCCTATCGCAGGTTATAGTCATAAACAATTCTTCGTCGACTAAAAATGTGAAAGTCACCGTTTGGGGCTGTATATTTTCATTTCCGTCGTTATTCGGCTTAGGGGCGCACCCGAGCAGACAAAAAATAAAAATTATAGCGGCGGATAGCAAAAATAATAGAATACCTTTTTTCATAAGTAAAAACCTTTATAAAATTATATCACTATGCAGGGAAATTGTCAAAAAAAGTTTTGCACGTTCTTTTTTTGATTTAAGCTTAATAGATTAAATTATGCGGTTGTCCTTTCTGCCTGATTCTGTAAAAGAAAGCTTATCTAATCTTAATATGAACTATCTTACGGAGATAAGATTGCGGCGTGGACAGCCTGTCATTATTGAGTACAAAGGAGAATATAATTATATTAACCGAACGGGGCTTGCGAAAAGTTGCGTCGGGCTCATTTATACCGAAGAACTTGATTCGATAGTCTTGTCGGCAACCGACGGGTGCGTCTACAATTATACCGAGCAGATGAAAAACGGTTTTATAACCGTTGACCATGGCGTAAGGATAGGAATAGCGGGCGAATACGTAACGCAGGGCGGATGCGTTCAGGCGATTAAAAACATTACGTCGCTGAATATAAGAATTCCGCATATAATACGCGGTTGTGCCGATTTTATAGTCGAAAACGTACTTTCAGACGGTTTGCATAGTACTATGTTATATTCAAAACCGGGTTTGGGTAAAACTACGGCGCTCAGGGATATCGCCTGTCACCTCGGACAAGGCAAGCGTTACAACGTGCTTGTATTCGATGAACGCAACGAAATCGCGGCAATAGACGGCTCGGGCAACGGATACGACCTCGGCAGCGGGGTTGACGTAATACGTTGCGGCGATAAGAAAAGCGCTATCGCAAGCGCGGTGCGCGCAATGAAGCCGCAGGTTATTATAACCGACGAGCTGTACGGCGACGGTGATATGCAGGCGGTGCGGTATGCCGCCGACTGCGGAATTTGCGTAATTGCTTCTTCGCACGTCTGCAACCGTGATATTCTGAAAAAAATGCCTTTCGAGTTTTATGTCAATCTCGTCGGAATAGGGGTTCGGCCTGTAATTTATGATAAAAATTTTAATACTTATTGCGGTGACGGGGCTTACGACGTCGATAGGGGTGTATCTTTCGGCTAATAAAAAAAAGAGGAAGCAAATTTTTTCGGAGCTTTACGAGTTTAACGAACAGCTTATTCTTACTTTGAAGTTTACCCGTTCGTCGTTGGACAAAATAGCACAGCCTTACAAATATATCCCGAATATATTGAGCGGTGAAATACCGCTTACGGGCGACGACGCGGAGTTTATTGCCGATTACACGAAAAATCTCGGCAAAACCGACGCTTTATCGCAGGGGGATTATCTGAACGAAAAAAAATTTTTATTAAAAAAATATAAGGAAGAAAGCTTTGCGGATTATAAAAAATACAGCTCTTTATATG
>DOCD01000093.1 GCA_003503945.1 Clostridiales bacterium
CGCTTACAAAAGCCTGGGTAAAACCTTTTACTATATAATGACTGCCGACGCAACGATAGTAATAGCCGACGATTTTACCGACGCAGCAAGCGCCGAAGCGCGTTGCGAACAGTTTATAAACTCCGTCGGGGATAAATTAGCGGAAATAAACTCCTCGCTTTCAATAGGCGTTGAGGATTCTGCCGTAAGCTTATTCAATTCGGCGGCGGCGGGCGCCGTTATCGAGGTGGATAAAACCGCGTACGACGTGTTTACCCTCGCCGAGCAGATGTATGGTTTTACCGACGGTTATTATAATCCCGCAGTCTATTACAGCGTCGAGGCTTACGGCTTTAATACAAACGGTTCCGTGCCCGAAACCGCCGCAGACCTGCCGTCCGACGCGGCGATAGAAAAATTCAGGCAGCTTTCCTCGCATTTCGGCGATATACAAATTTTCGAGGAAGAGGGCAAATTTTACGTTAAAAAGCCCTCCGCAACCGTTGAAATCGACGGCGTTACCTATTCTATGAAAATCGACCTCGGCGGTATAGGTAAAGGCTATACGGTCGACGTTGTAAACGCGATGTTGGACGAAAGCGGGTTTAAATACGGCTATTTCGATTTCGGTTCAAGCAGTATAGTTTGTAAAAGTCACTTTAAATTCGGCGCTTACGAGCTCGAATTCAGAAATCCCCGCGCAGAATTTTTCGGTCAGCAATTTCTTAAAACAAAGATTAAAAACGAATGTATTTCCACCAGTGCGGACGACGTGAAATACTATGTTTTAGACGGCGTGCGTTATTGCCACGTAATCGACCCCACAACGGGTAAACCCGTAAATAAGGGAATAATGTCGGCGACGGTAATAGGCGGCACTGCGGCGGAGGGTGACGCGCTTACGACGGCTTTAATGGCAATGGGCAAGGATAAGGCGCTCACCTTCATTGAAAATAAGCTTAAAGACAGAAAGGTCGTATTTACTTATGACAATAACTGACGGCGGGGTATGCAATGTCGCTTAAAAAGGTAGAACAAGTTAAAGCCGACAAAGGCTTTAAATTACCCGATATAATTGTGTACGTCGTCGTTCTGGCGTTGGTTGCCGTATTGTTCGTCGTGATTTTCGTAACCCGCGACGACAGCCCTCTGAAAGGTATACGTATTTACGTTAAAAACGAAATAGTTTACGAGTACGATTTCAAGGAAGGGCAAAGGACGTTGAACGACGCTTATACCGAAATAATCAGTCAAAACGACGATACGATAATTTTAAGGATAAACACAGACGGCAACGACTATAATATTGTACAGATTAACAAGAAAGGTTCGGTAAAGGTCACGGAAGCCAACTGCGGGAAGAACGATTGCGTGTATACGCCCGAGCTTAAAGATTCGGGGGGAATGATTTACTGTTCACCGCACAGGATGAAAATCGTGCCTTTCGACTTCGATATCGACGACGGAACAATTATAATTTAGCAAAATAAAAAAAAGCGTGTCAGCATAACGCTGACACGCTTTTATATTTTCTTTTATGCCGTCTCGGCGGGCGTTTCTTCCGCAATTACTTTGCGGCTTATTATTATGTGCCTCGGGCACTTTTCAACGCACGTAAGGCAGCCTGTGCACTTCGTATAGTCGATAACGGGCAGATTGTCCTGCATAGTTATCGCGCCGTGAGGGCAAACCTTTGCGCATATACCGCATGCGATACAGCCGACTTTGCAAACGTTCATAACGTCTTTGCCCTTGCACTTCGATGAGCAGGCGACGTATATGGGCGCGGAAGCGGGGATACGGTCGATAATGTCTTTGGGGCAGGCAGTGATGCATGCGCCGCAGCTTATACATCTGTCGGGGTCGACCTTTGCAAGTCTGTCCGTAACTTCGATAGCGTTCTCGGGGCAAACCGCCTTGCAGTCGCCGCAGCCGAGGCAAGCGTACGAGCAGGCTTTGTTTCCGCCCAAAAGCGAAGCGTTAGATGCGCATGTGGGGTTGCCTTTGTACTCGAATTTATCTTCGCAGTTCTGATTGCCCGCGTTGCAGTGAACTACCGCGACGGTGGGTTCTTCGTCTTTAAGTTCGATACCCAGAAGCTTTGCGATTTCGGCTTTCTTTTCGGGCGAGGTTACGTGGCAGTCGGAAAGCTCCGCGCCGCCGTTTGCAAGCTTGCTTGCAAAGCCGCTGCAACCCGAGCAGCCGCAGCCGCCGCAGTTCGCACCCGCAAGGTTGTTTAAAATTTTCGTGATTTTTTCGTCTACGTTGACCTTGAAAACCTTTCCGACAACAAGTATCAGTATCCCTATAAGGAGCGCAGTTCCTGCAAATATTCCGGCAACTATGCCGACCGTAATCCAGGTCTGGTTTGTAATTTCAAGCAAATTCATTTTTAATTCTCCTTATAAACTTATATAACTGAATACCATAAACGCCATACAGATAAAGCAAGCCGTAACCATTGCAATGGGGAAGCCGGAAAGCGCCTTGGGCATTTTGTAGTAGTTAAGCTTTTCGCGCATACCGCTCATTATAATCATAACCAGCGTGAAGCCGACGCCTGCGAACAGTGCGTACAGAACCGCCCAGCCGATGTTCATGGTTGCCGCCTCGCCGATTATTTTCGACATATCTCCGATAACGAGTTCGGTTACGCCGAGCACGGCGCAGTTGGTGGTTATGAGGGGGAGGTAGATGCCCATAGCCCCGTAAAGCGTGGGGGAAACCTTCTGTATGATTTTTTCAAGCATCTGTACGAGCGAAGCTATTATGAAGATAAAGAATATAATCTCTAAAAATTCTATCTTCAAAGGAATCATCACGTACGTATAAATGGGGTAAGTGACAAGGGTGGCAAGCACCATTACAAGCGTTACCGCAATACCCATACCCGCCGCCGAGGACGTCTTTTTTGATACGCCGAGGAAGGGGCAGATACCGTAGGTTTTAGCCGTTATAAAGTTGTTGGTGAGAACAGCCGCAAGAACGATAGCAATAAATGTACCCATAATTTACGCAGCCTCCTTCAACATATTTTCGCGCGCAAGCTTGTTCGATTTAACGCGCAGCATTCTCTGCACTCCGTCAACCACGTATACGAATACGGCGATTGACAAGCCGTAAATAAGGAACGCGCCTGCGGGACTTGTCAGCATAGCTATTTTAAAGCTCATAATCTGCAATCCGAACAAAGAACCTTTGCCGAAGAATTCGCAGATAATACCCATTATAGTAAGTGCAAGCGTAAAGCCGAGCCCCTGTGAAATTCCGTCCACCGCAGATTCGAGTACGGTGTGCTTATTTGCAAAAGCTTCCGCCCTGCCGAGGATTATACAGTTTACAACTATCAAGGCAAGGAAGGTACCCAGGCTGTCGTATAAATCCGGAATAAATTTTTGGAGAAACATTCTTGCAAAGGTAACCAGAGTCGCTATAATCACTATATAGCAGGGAATGCGCACTTCGTTGGGAATAATCTTTCTTAAAAGAGAGATAAGCATATTGCTTAAAGTAAGGATTACCAAAACCGTAAGGCCCATACCCATAGCCGAGAATGCGGAGTTAATAAGTCCGAGAGTGGGGCAGGTGCCCAGCACAAGCATAAAGGTGGGGTTCTGGAAAATAAGTCCGTCAAGAGTAATCTTTTTATACTTATTCATTATTGCTGCCTCCTGTAATCTTTGCCAAATCGTAGTTAGAAGCCGCAAACAGCGCAGCGCGCAGGCAAAGGGTGTTTGACTTCGTCGCGCCGGTGGATAACGTACCGTCGTCAAGCATAGCCGTCAGCTCTTCCGCGGTCTTGCCTGCAAGCTTGGAAACGTCCATCATGCTGCTGTCGTAGTCGTAAGTCGAACCGTTGGTAACGACGGTGAAGTTTTCGATCTTTTTGTCGGCATTTACGGTAATTTCAATCGTGAAGGCTTCGGCTTCGCCGTTGCCCTTCGTTTTGACCGTATAGGTAACCTTATCGCCGTCAACCGTCCACGTCGTAGCGTCAAGATTGATAAGCTCCGTATTCTGATAAGCAAGCTTTAAAGCCTTATCGTAGTTAGAAGCCGCAAACAGCGCCGCCTGTAAGCAAAGGGTGTTTGATTTCGTCGCGCCGGTGGATAATGTGCCGTCGTCAAGCATAGCCGTCAGTTCCTCCGCGGTCTTGCCTGCAAACTTGGAAACGTCCATCATGCTGCTGTCGTAGTCGTAAGTCGAACCGTTGGTAACGACGGT
>DOCD01000081.1:0-2043 GCA_003503945.1 Clostridiales bacterium
CAAAAGGAAAAATTACGAATTCATAAGGTGGAACGCTGACGCCGCGGGTACAGAAAAAGCCGACTTCGAATATGCAATTACGGTTGATACCACCTTTTACGCCGGTTGGAATAAAGTTGCTTCCACGGTTACTTTCAATCCCAATTACGACGGCGCGGTTACCTTTGAACAGGACGTAAAAATCGGCGATACTATAAGCCAACCGTCAAATCCCGAAAGAGAGGGCAACTGGCTGTTCGATGGTTGGTATAAAAATATTTCCGATACTTCGCCTTTTTCGTTTGAAACCGCCATTAACGAGGAGCTTACTTTATACGGTAAATGGACGGAATTTTCGGGTTCGCTTGTAACCGTAACCTATAATTATAACTATGAAGGAGCAGGCAAGTATTACGAAACAAAAATGCAGGAGAACAGACGACCCGAAAAACCCGGCGACCCCAAACGGGAAGGGTACTTTTTCGACGGCTGGTTCGAGGACGCGGCTTGCACGAAATCATTTTCTTTTAACAACAGACTTTCCGAAAGTAAACAGCTTTACGCCCGTTGGCTCAAAACTTATACTTTCGAGGCGGAATACACCGATCTGAACGGCAAAAACGGAGCGGGTTATTCGGGCGAAACGGGCGGAACGGACCTTATCTGCAATGACAGGAACGGCAAACCCGGGCAGTCTACGGGGCAAGCGGGCGCAAGCAACGGCTTCTATCTCGCTTCGCTTTATCAGGAAAATCTTTCTATAGACTTCGTCATAAACAGCTCGGTAGCCGTTGAGGACGCGGTCATCGAATTAAGACTTTCGGTTGAGTATTTCGATAAAACCTTTACGCCCGACCTTTTCAAGGTAGAAGTAAACGGACAGGCGGTTGCTTATCCTACAATCGAGTTGAAGGATGCGGTTGCTGAAAGCGACGTATCGCAAAAGGGCATCCGTCCGTTCACAAATCATGTGATAAACGCTTCGGTTAAGCTCGTAGAAGGAAGAAACGTAATAAAACTTGTGGTTACCAACGATATTGACAGAGGCGGTACTATGGCGGCGGACGCTCCCGCGATAGACTGTATGTATATTCATACCGATGCGGAGCTTACCTGGACGCCTAAAACCGAAAACCTAAACGGAAAACTTTAATAAGGGGCGGTTATGAAAGAATTTTTTAAAAATAAAATGACGAGGATTTGGGTCATCGTAACTTCCGTCGTGCTTGTTTTTCTCATTGTTTTAACGTCGCTGGCGTCAACCGTTCTCTACCGCGCCATTTGTACTTTTCTCGGTGAGGAAAGAAACGGGATATCGGGCGAAGGCGGCAATTACTATTCCACGGAGTACGACACGAAAGAAAAAGCCGTTAAAAGGGCAAACGACGTTACGCGCAATATAGCTGAGGAAGGGTTCGTGCTGTTAAAAAACGAAAATAATATTCTTCCTCTCAAAACGTCCGCTTCGGATAAAAAGAAAATAAGCGTATTCGGAAAAAACTCGGTAAATTTGTCTTACGCTGGTTCGGGTTCCGCTGGCGGCGATACTTCCAAAGCAAAAACTATTTACGACAGTCTTGAAGCGGCAGGGTATGCTTACAATACTCAGCTTAAAGCCTTTTATGAAGATAATTCGCGGTCCGGAAGCGGCAGAGGCGACAACCCCAAGATAGAGAGCGGCGACGGCATAGCGGGATTTGCTACGGGCGAAACTCCCGTTACCGCTTATTCGGGGCTGGAAAGCTCGTATGCGGACAGCGATATGGCGCTGGTCGTGTTTTCGAGGATAGGCGGCGAAGGATACGATTTGCCTACTACGATGCACAAATCCTTTTCTGACGCAAGTAAAGTCGACGGCGCGGCTTCTGCCGACGACCACTACTTCGAGCTTGACCAAAACGAGCAGGATTTACTTCAAACGGTCTGCGAAAAGTTTAATAAAGTAGTAGTTATAATTAACAGCAGTTCGCCTATGGAACTCGGGTTTCTCGATTCTGCCGACGACGGCGACGGTACGATAAACGATTACGATTACGCTACTCATATAGACGGCGCAATATGGAT
>DOCD01000081.1:2345-7775 GCA_003503945.1 Clostridiales bacterium
GATAGACGGCGCAATATGGATAGGGTTTCCGGGCGTCGAAGGTATAATGGCGCTCGGAAAAATTCTTAACGGCGAAGTCAATCCTTCGGGCAGGCTCATAGATACCTATGCAAAGGACTTTACCGAAATCCCTTCATATGAAAACACGGGGTTGCACGGCAATAACGGAACGGATTTATATACGGGCAGCAGCGAACATTTTTCGGATTACGAAGAAGGTATCTACGTGGGTTACCGTTATTTCGAAACGAGATACCAAACCGAAAAAGAAAACGGCGACAAATGGTATTCCGAAAACGTGGCGTTTCCTTTCGGTTACGGTTTATCGTATACGCATTTCAGTTGGGAAATCGTCGATAAAAAGCCTGTCGAAAATACCGAGATAACCGCCGAAACTCAATTTTCGGTTACGGTTAAGGTTACGAACGATAAAAACGGAGTTAAGGGGAAAGACGTAATTCAGCTGTATATGGCTTTACCCTATACCGGTAAAATAGAAAAAGCGGCAAAAGTTTTGGTGGGCTTTATTAAGACGGAAGAATTGGATCCGGGCGAAAGTAAGGAATATACCGTAACTTTCGACGGTTACGACTTCGCATCGTTTGATTCGTACGGTAAGGTCGAAGCGGGATATGCGGGATATTTACTCGAAGCGGGAGACTATAAACTTATTCTCGGTAAAAATGCGCACGACGAAACTTCTGCCGTCAATTACAGCGTAAGCGGTACCGTCAAATTTCCCGACGGTGCAAGCGTTCAGGTCAAACCGTTGTTCGCCGATGCGGAAGTGGGATTGAAAGTCCTTTCCCGCAGCGACTGGGAAGGCACTTGGCCCGCGCGCCGCACCGACAGCGAAAAACAGCTTTCGAACGAACTTAAACAGAGTATAGCAAGCCTTGACAGCGGAAATCCGCTTACTGCCGAAAGCAATGAAGTAAAAGAAGCCGATTTGTCTTTCGCACGGGCGAAAAAGACCTCGCCCGTGCAACTGTGGCAGTTATTCGGCAAAGATTATGACGATAAACTTTGGGATGAATTGCTTAAAAATATTACTGTTTCTTCTATGTTTGAAATGTGCAGCAATATGGGCTCGTTCGGGACCGTTGCCATAGATTATATCGGAAAAATCAAAACGCTTGAAGAGGACGGACCAAACGGCTTTTCAAACTTCCTTGCAAAGAACGACGTCTTTGATACGTGTTTATATGCTAGCGAATGCGTGCTTGCCGCGACGTGGAATACCGAGCTTGCAGAAGCTATGGGCGACTCGATAGGCAACGAAGGAATAGTAGGGAACGCAAAATCGGGAAACGATTTCAAACCGTATTCGGGTTGGTATGCGCCGGGCGTTAATATTCACCGTTCGCCTTTCGGAGGAAGAAATTCGGAGTACTATTCGGAAGACGGGGTGCTTACCGGAATTATGGCGGCGAACGTAATTAAGGGCGCAAGCGAAAAAGGCGTTTACTGTTATATGAAACATTTTGCAGTTAACGAAAACGAAACTCACAGGGCGGGAGTATGTACCTGGCTTACCGAACAGTCTTTGCGGGAAGTATACCTTAAAGGGTTCGAAATAGCCGTAAAAAAAGGCAACGCGAATGCTGTTATGTCATCGTTCAACAGAATAGGCGCGCGCTGGACGGGCGGAGATTACAGATTGCTTACAACCGTCCTTCGCGACGAATGGGGCTTCAAGGGTGCTGTTATTACCGACTTTGCGGATAAGGCTTATATGAACAATAAGCAGATGACGTACGCGGGCGGAGATATAAGGCTAGGGAACCTCGAAGGTAAAAACTGGGTCGATACAAGTAATCCCGTTGATGTTTATATGCTTAAACGCGCGACCAAAAACGTGTTATATATCACTGCAAACAGTGCGGCTATAAACGGACTCGGCGACGGAGTGCAAGTGAGTGTGCTTATGCCTTATTGGCAAATTGCGCTTATCGTAATAGACTGCGTAATAGTCTTCGGGCTTGCCGTATGGGGAGTTTTTGCCGTGCGCAAATTGCTTAAAAAGCCAGAATAAAGAAATGCCAAAAAATTTTTGTAAAATTGGAATATTTCGGATGATTTTGAGTGTATATAAGTGAGGAGGCACAAAAAAGTTTTGCTTTTAAGTAATATTTTCGGTGTTCCCGCGGCTTATAAGTAGGAACAAAATAACTTAATTTAGGCAATTAAGGAAAGTTCAGTAATCGGAACTTTCCTTTTTTGTGCATAAAATCGGGCTATGAATTGGGCTACCACTTGGGATGTAAAAATTTTTGCGAAATGGTTGCAAAAACGTGTTGCTAATTGGCTACCACTTGTAAGACGTGAATTTTATTCAAAGAAATATCCACAGAATAGGGGCGAAATTTAGCATTAGTAAGTGAGAGGAGGTGGTGCGTATGCGCTAATAGTAGACTTGCAAGCGGTCTTAAAATGCTTGCAGAATGAAATTTTATGGAGGAATAATGGAACAAATACATTTAAAACAATTTACTTTTTACGATTTGTATTGGGAATTAATTCGTCAATCGGACGACGCTTCGGCAGGAAGATTGGTACGGAATATCTGTCAGTATATGTTTACCAGCGACGAAGTAACCGAGCCACAGGACGATAAAGAAAACTTCTTTTGGAGCAATATCGTAGACTTGTTGGAAGAAGATATAAAGCCACAAAGCATATAAGAGATTTTGTGTTTGTAGACGGCATAAGTAACGATGCTTCCATAGAAAGAAGATTTGCCGAAGATTTGGATAATGCGGAAGAAGTATGCGTTTATGCAAAACTTCCCAAAGCTTTTTATATACCGACGCCCGTTGGCAATTACAGCCCTGATTGGGCGATAGCGTTCAACGAAGGGAGTGTTCGTCATATTTACTTCTTGGCGGAAACAAAAGGCAGCCTTGATTCCTTGCAAATGCGCGGCGTGGAAAAGGCAAAAATAGAATGCGCAAAAAAGCTTTTCAATAAAATGTCGTCAAGCAAGGTGCGCTACGAGAACGTAACAAGCTATAAAGATTTGCTTGATAAAATGAACGGCTTGGCGTAAATTATGAGAGGTAGTACAATGGAAAACAAACCTATGGAAATACAAAGTCTATACGACGAAATAAAGTCTGTTTTATTGCAGGCGCGGGCGCGGGCATATAGCGCGGTCGGTTCTGCAATGGTAACGGCATATTGGTCGATTGGGAAACTGATTGTCGAACACGAGCAAAAGGGCGATGAGCGTGCCGAGTACGGAAAAGCCGTATTGGATGGATTGGCGGGGAGATTGACCGTCGATTTCGGCAAAGGTTTTGATTATCGCAATTTAGCGTATATGCGGAAGTTTTATCAACTATTTCCGAATGTGAACGCACTGCGTTCAGAATTGTCTTGGACGCACTATCGTAGCCTTTTGCGCGTGGAAAACGAGCAAGCGAGAGCGTGGTATATAAACGAAGCGATATCCGAGCAGTGGTCGAGCCGTCAACTCGACAGACAAATTTCCACTATGTACTACGAAAGGCTTCTTTCGAGTCGGGAAAAACTGCCCGTCAAGCAAGAGGCGGAAGATAGGCTTGCTACCGTCGCGCCCGAACAGTTTATTAAAGATCCGTATGTGCTTGAATTTCTCGATTTGAAAAGTTATCCGGCATTGCGCGAATCCGATTTGGAACAAGCGCTACTCGATAATTTGCAAGACTTCTTATTGGAACTCGGCACGGGGTTTTGCTTTGTCGCACGGCAAAAACTAATGCGCTATGAGGACGAAGATTTCTATTTGGACTTAGTGTTCTACCACAGCGTGTTGAAGTGCTACGTGCTTATCGATTTGAAAATCGGCAAGCTCACGCACGCCGACGTCGGGCAAATGGACAGCTATATAAGAATGTTCGATGCGCTTCGCAAAAAGGAAGACGACAATCCTACAATCGGGATTATACTTTGCTCGGAAAAGAACGAGGCTATTGCAAGATATTCCGTACTCAACGACGGCAAGCAGATATTTGCAAGTAAGTACAAATTGTATTTGCCGAGCGAGGAAGAATTGCGCGCCGAAATCGAACGCGAAAAAGCACTGTTCTATTTGCAACAAGATAGAAAGGACTGAAAATTTTTTATGAATTGCAATATTTCGAGCGTTCTATTTGTTTGATATGTAGAGCACAAAATACAATTTAATAACAAAGTAAAAGGAAAGTTTGTAAAATCTGACTTTCCTTTTTTGTACGAAAATTTTGCATAGACCGTCAACTTTTGCGGTTTTCATCCGCTTTATAATGGGGAGAAAATTTATATTGATACCCCACCAAAAGGCAGTTTTTGTGGCTTTATTATGGAGGGGTAAAAATTAAAGTTTGATGAAATTTTCGGTTTATGGTTGTACTTTTGCAAAAAAGTGTGCTTGGTTAAGTGAAGGGGTATGAAAAAAGTTTTTGAATTTTAGTTCACGCATAAATATTTTCGAGATTAGTGCGCTTGGTTAAGTGAAGGAAATTTTTCATCTGCCCCCCGAACTTTTCAAAGCTCGTGTCCTTGTTAGTATGGAGGGGTAAAAATTTTTTAAGAAATTTTGCGGTAGACCGTCACATTTTTCAATCTCGTGTCCTTGGATAAGTAGAGGGGTATGAAAAAAGTTTTTCAAAATTCTCTACGTGTAGGGGCGAAATTTAGTGTTAGTAAGTGAGAGAAAAATTGGGGAAGCGTCTATATTTTTCAATTCCGTGTCCTTGTTAAGATGAAAGGAGGTGGTGCTTATGTGCTGACAATAGACCTGCAAGCGGTCTTAAAATGCTTGCGACAAATAAAACTAAATGGAGGAACAATGGAACAAAAACAATTAAAGCAGTTTACATATTACGAGTTATATGCCGACATACTGAACGGTTTGAACGACGTAGAAGCAGGGAAGTTTGCAAAAAGAATTTGCGAGTATGAGTTTGAAAACGCTGAGCCTACCGATGTTATGACGGATAAGCAAGTTTTCTATTGGAGCAATATCTCGGATATGTTGGAGGAAGTTAAGGGAATAGAGGCACAGGGGAAGATAAGGCGAGAGATACGAACGTGAACACGATTTATACGACGTTTAAGAGGATATTTCCAAAACGGCACACGCACGAACTCAGGTATAATTTCATTACGAGAGCAAAAGAATCGGGCTGCAATTTGGAAGCTGTAATGCTCTGGGCGGGACATTCGTTCGACAAAGACGTTAAAAGTTCCGCGGTTGACAGAGGTTATACGGATTATTCCAAAGAGTACTTGATTCGGGAAGCTCAGAAAATCGACTATCCGTTATAATAGGATACATAGGTTTATCCCCACAAACGCCCCACAATTTACCCCACAATTTTAAAGTCGGTAAAGAGGAAAAGTACATAAAAAAGGCGGTTTTTAGCCTGAAATCGCTAAAAACCGCCCTAAAATGGCTGACCGCATTGT
>DOCD01000070.1 GCA_003503945.1 Clostridiales bacterium
CATGAATAAGCCGTTAAATTTTCTTGACAGGCATTTGTAAAAGTGCTATATTAAATAAAACTTAAATTTAAAGACAGTTCGTGACCATCCTGTCTAAAAATAAAACTATGGAGAAAGATGGGCGCAGTGCGCCCATTTTGTTTTTATGAAACAATTATTAAAAAAAGAATTTAACGAATTTTGCGTGCTTTTAAAAAGCGTGCCCACGCTTGTTGTAGTGCTGTTTATAATGTCGGTATTTTCAATGAACTTACTGGCGAATAAAAGTATAGATATTCCGTTTAGCTGGCTGGCTCTGGATTGCGGCATAATAGTATCCTGGTTTGCGTTTTTCACCATGGATATTCTGACGAAGCGTTTCGGCCCGAAAGCCGCAACACAGATAACAGTGCTTGCAATCGCGGTAAATCTGTTTTTCTGCCTATTGTTGTTCATAGGCAGCGTTATCCCCGGAATGTGGGGCGAATCCTTTGTGGACGGAAGCGAAAACGTCATAAACGGCGCGCTCAACAATACTTTCGGCGGTACCTGGTATGTCGTTCTGGGCAGTACGGCAGCGTTTTTGATATCGGCAATAGTAAATAACCTTTCCAACTTCGGCATAGGCAAGCTCTTCAAAAAAAATCCCGACGGGCTGGGCGCATACGTTATGCGCGCCTATGTTTCTACGGCGGCGGGGCAGTTTGTGGATAATCTCACGTTTGCGCTCATCGTCAGTCACTTTTTCTTCGGCTGGACAATCGTGCAGTGCCTCACTTGCGCCGCAACGGGTATGCTTGTCGAACTTCTGTGCGAGGGGCTGTTTTTCTATCCGGGGTTTGCGATAACGTGCCGTTGGCAGAAAAATTCCGTCGGGGAAGAATATCTTAAATTAAGGCGGGAGGCGGCTCATGAAAGTATTGATAACGGGAACGGTTAAGGGCATAGGCAAGGCAATTGCCGAAAAGTTTTTATCCTGCGGACATAAAGTTATCGGCTTGGATATATTGCCCGCTTCGATTGAAAACCCCGACTATACCCACTGCGTTACCGATGTGTACTCGGGCGAGCTGCCCGATATAGGCGGCGTGGAAATTTTGATAAACAACGCAGGCGTGCAGGATTCGGGCAGGGATATAGATATAAATTTAAAGGGCAGTATTCGTGTGACCGAAAAATACGCCTTTAATAAGAACATAAAAAGCGTGTTGTTCATTGCTTCTGCAAGCGCGCGGACGGGGGCGGAGTTCCCCGAATACGCCGCAAGCAAGGGCGGTACGGTCGCTTATATGAAAAACGTCGCCCTGCGCGTTGCAAAATACGGGGCTACGTCAAACAGCCTTTCCCCCGGCGGCGTGCTTACGGAACTTAACGACCGCGTCATAAAAGACCCCGTATTGTGGGCACAGATTATGAACGAAACGCTTTTACCCAAGTGGGCTTCGCCCGAAGAAATTGCGGAGTGGGCGTATTTCGTTACTGTAATAAACCGCTCTATGACCGCGCAGGATATACTAATCGACAACGGCGAACAGGCAAAAGCAAATTTTATATGGTAAAGCAGAAATTGCGCCGCCGCAAAATATTTGCGTAAAATATTTTGCGGCGGTTTTTGTTTACTTTTTATATATAATAGTGTATACTTAAAATCGTATAATTATAATTACGGCAAAACGTATGTCACAAAAGAAAAACAGGCTTTCGAAAAAAGCAATTGCGGCGATAGTTGTGGCGGCGGCAACGGGTGCCATGATAGTCGCGCTTTTAATAACTGATATCTTTATACCCGTCAAATATCTGTCAAGCTACGCCGTGCTTAAAAACAAGGGCGCGGAGGACGGCGTTATGCGCGTCGGGTTTATCGACGTGGGCTTCGGCGACTGCACCGTGGTGGAGCTGCCCGACGGCAAAAATATGCTCATAGACGGCGGCAACGGCAGGACGGCTAACACCTCGCGTATTTTAAAATATCTTAATGAGCGCGATATAGACACAATTGACTATCTTGTCTGTTCGTCGGTCAATCCCGAGCACTGCGGCGGGCTTGCGGAATTAGTGAAATACAAAAAAATCAAGACTATTTACGCGCCGTACTCGTTAAACACTTACATTACCGACGAATACCGCGCGTTCAAAGTTGCGGCGGATAAGTGCGGGGCGGAAATAAAAATTTCGGAATACGGCGAGGGCGAAAGCCTTGCGGGGTACGACTGTTTTTTCAAATTTCTGTCGCCGTCGGTGCATACAAACCCTTTGGGCGAATACGCAGATTTGAACGAAAACCCCACTGCGGAAACAAAATGCCTTTCCTCGGCGGTAATCTGGCTCGAATATTCGGGCGTAAGCTTTCTTCTTACGGGCGACGCCAACGGCGAAGCGCTTTCGCGTATGTGCCGCTCGTATGACGTGGCGGGCGAGGATTATCCCGTAAACTTACAAAGCTGCACGGTTTTGAAGGTTGCAAACCACGGCGGCAAAACAGACGGCATAGCGGAAATTATCGGCGTTTTAAAGCCCGAATACGCCGTCCTTTCGGTCGGTGAAAACGGGTTCGGTTATCCCGCCGCGCAAACTATTTCCGCCACTATGGGCGGGGTTGAAAGCTTTTTCAGAACGGACGAATGCGGCACGGTAATCGCGGAAATAAATAAAGACGGACTTACTGTCCGCGGAGATAAAAGATGAAGCTTACTACTGCGGGCGAATCGCACGGAAAAGCCCTTATCGGCATAATAGAGGGGCTGCCCTCCAACCTGAAAATAGACATAGACGAAATCAACCGCTATCTTGCCCTCCGCCAGAGCGGATACGGCAGGGGCGGCAGACAGAAAATCGAGCGTAATTGCGTGGAAATTATAAGCGGGGTCAGAAATTTTCTGACGCTCGGAAGTCCTTTGGCGTTTGCGGTTGCGAACGCAGACTATAAAAACTGGCAGGGCATAATGTCGCCCGAGGGCTGCGACACAGCCTTACGCACGCTTACTAAGGTGCGCCCGGGGCATGCCGACCTTACGGGCATGATAAAGTACGACCAGACCGACGCGCGCAACGTGCTCGAACGGGCGAGCGCGCGCGAAACCGCGGCGCGCGTTGCCGCGGGCACGATAGCGAGGCAGTACCTTTCCGAGCTCGGCGTGAAAATTTCGGGCTACGTAAAGAGCGTTTGCGGCGTTGCGGACGGTGCGGAATATGCCTTCGAACAGCTCGAAGAAGCAAAAAAACAGCCTTTGTTTATGCTCGACGAAAATGTTCAGAAGCAGGCTATCGAAAAAATCGACGCCCTCAAAGCAGAGGGCGACACTGCGGGCGGCGTAATCGAAATTCGTATAAAGGGGCTTAAAAGCGGGTTCGGCAGCTGTATGCAGTACTCGACCAAGCTCGACGCGGCTTTGTGCGCGGCTATGATGAGCGTTCAGGCAATCAAGGGCGTAGAGGTCGGCGCGGGCTTTGTCGCGGCGGATTTGCCCGGCAGCCGCGTTCACGACGAAATTTTTTACGACGGAAACAGGTTTTTCCGCAAGACGAACAACGCGGGGGGAATCGAGGGAGGAATGTCGAACGGCGAAGAGATAGTCCTCCGCGCGGCTATGAAGCCCATACCCACGCTTATGAAGGGGCTGAAAACGGTTGACTATTCGACAAAGCAGCCCGCCGTTGCGGCGGCGGAGCGCAGCGACGTTTCGGCGGTGTGCGCGGCTGAAATCGTGCTCGAAAGCGCGGCGGCGTTCGCGCTTGCCGAAGTGGTTTCGGCGCGGCTGGGCGGCGACAACATGCGCGAGGTCAGAGAAAGATACCGCGACTTGAAGGCTTAATATGACTGAAATAATTTTGAATACCCAAACGGGTAAAAGCAATATCCACTGCGGCGAGGGCGCGTTCAAAGAGTACGCCCGAAAGCTGAAAGGCGTAAAAAATTTCGTGGTTACGGATACAAACGTATTCGCGCTCTATAAGGACGTTATATTTTCGGCTTTCAGCGGCGACGCAGGCATAAAAATCCTGCCCGCGGGCGAAAGGAGCAAGACGTACGGCAACCTTATTTCGATTATCGGCGAGATGGCTCGGGCGGGTATCACGCGCGACTGTACGGTAATCGCGTTCGGCGGCGGGGTCATAGGCGATATCGCGGGGCTTGCCGCGTGCCTTTATATGCGCGGGCTTCGGCTCGTGCAGATACCGACTACCTTGCTTGCGCAGGTCGACAGCTCGGTGGGCGGCAAAACCGCGGTCGATTTCAAAAAAGTGAAAAACCTTATAGGCGCTTTTTATCAGCCTGATGAGGTTATAGTCGACCCGATTTTCTTAAAGACCTTGCCCCCGCGCGAAATACGTTGCGGGCTCGGCGAAATTATAAAGTACGGCGCGCTCGACGGCGGGATATACAAAAAGCTTTCGGCGGCGGAAGATATCTTTAATTTGAACTTTTTAGGCGATATCACGGCAGATTGCATACGGCACAAGGTCGGCGTCGTCGAAAAGGACGAGCGCGAAACTACGGGGCTGAGAAAAACTTTAAACCTCGGGCACACCACGGGGCACGCATTCGAGCTCTATTATAAGCGCAAATCGCACGGCGAATTCGTGCTTATAGGTATGTATTACGAGCTGTTTATCGCCGAAAAAAAAGGGCTCGTAAGCGGCGAATATCCGAGCGGGCTGAAAAAGCTTATAAAATCGGTAGTAAACGTGCCGCCGTATAAGGATATCGGGGAGGCGGCAAAGCTTGCAAAGCTCGACAAAAAGAACTCGACAGACGGCAAAATAACTTTAATCGCGCCCGTAAGCGAGGGCGAGTGCGCCGAAATAAGGCTCGGCTTCGAAGAATACTTATCTTACCTTTCGGACTGCGCAAAATCGCTTGAAAAATAATTATGGAAATTTACAAATTTGCCGTTGCAGGCAAGGACGTGTCCAAATCGGACAGCCCCGCGATTCAATCGTTTATAGCGAAAAACACGGGCAGACAAATAATCTACGATAAGCTCAGTATTCCCGAAGAAAGCTTCGGGGAGTTTACAAAAAAGCTCTTTACCGAGTACGACGGGTTCAACGTGACAATTCCGTTCAAGCTTGAAATTATCCCGTACTTGAAAGAGCTGAAAGGCGACGCGCAAATTTTCGGCGCGGTCAACACCGTAAAAAGCGCCCAAAGGGAGGGCTACAACACAGACGGCGAAGGGTTCGCGCTTATGCTTAAAAACTCGGGCGTGGAAATAAATAAAAAGGGCGTGCTTCTTTTAGGCGCGGGCGGCGCGGGCAGAAGCGCGGCGAAAAAGCTTAAAGACGGCGGCGCGGCGGTGGATATTTACGACCGCGATATCAAAAAAGCGGAGGGCGTCGCGGAAGAGTTCGGCGTGAACGCCGTATCGGCTGTTTGTGTTAAGCCTTACGATATAATAATAAACGCGACGGGCATAGGCATGCACAAAACCGAGGGGCTTTCTCCCGTGGATAAGGAAGTAATCGGAATGTGCTCTGTCGCGGTCGATTTAATATACGTGCCCGAAAAAAGCGCGTTTTTGCAGATTGCGGAAAGCCTCGGCAAAAAAACGCTTAACGGCAAGGCAATGCTCTTTTATCAGGCGTACTACGCGCAGTGCATCTTTTTCGGCGACGAGCCGGACGA
>DOCD01000007.1:0-3665 GCA_003503945.1 Clostridiales bacterium
CCGTATCCTTCGTATAAGAAACTGAAAAATATAAATTCTACGACAAGCACTGCCGAATTTGTTATGAGTATGGATTTACGGGTTTTACCCACCAAGCTCATAACAAAACCGAATAACGTGAGCATTACGGTTACGGCAAAAATACAGTAAAATGCGTCTTGTGCGGATACGGGCATTTGAGAAAATTTCATCATCGCTCTGCCCCCTTCGGTAGTCGCAAATTGACGAAAACCGTACCGTCGTCTTCCGTAACAATCATATTGCCGTAAGGATTTTTCTTTACGGCGGCATTTCTCTTTCCTTCCATAACGAGCCGCATAACGATAAATTCATCGATTGCGTCTAAATATGCCGTTAAATCGGTTATATTTTCCATTATATTTTCTATTGCATATTCAAATCCGTCATATAAAAGTAGCGCATTTTCGGTTGATATATCTTCGTTGCCACTTCTCACGAACGCACAATGCGCACCGCCGACTTCGAGATAGTCAAGCGATTCTTTTATGCAAAGTCCCACTTCGGTGAAACTCGACCTTTTCTCTTTTTCGGCAATAACGGTTAGATTGCTTCTTCGCTTAACGTAAGCCCCCAAAACGCCTACTCTTTTCATTTTTTCCGCAAAATCGGCATCATCGGCACTCGCACCCGAAAGGATGCGTTCGATTTCCGCAATCTGACAGATGACTGCGCTTTCGATATTGTTATAAATCTTTTGCGTTTCTTCGATCTTTGCCTGTTGCTCTTTCAATTCGTTTTCCGCACGAATCAACTCGTTTTCTTCATTTAAGTTGTCTTGTATTTCTTTTATCTTTGCGTTGATTTCATTGATATAAGTCAAATCATCCGACCATATTATTTGACCGCCCGAAATATCCTGCGCATTGATTACCGTGTTTCCGTCCACCGATACGATACCGCTTTTCAGTCCTTTTAATTCTTCTGCCGACGGCAAACAAGCGTTATCCGATTGAAAAGCGATTTCTCCTTTTTCGTTTATAATTGCGGCGGATATGTTAGACAGCTTAAAATAGCGCGGATAATTACCGTTTGACGGTATAAGTCCGATTTGAATACTGCACTCGAAAACAAATACATACGTCAAACTGAAAAGTTCGGGGACATTGTACGATCTGATAACGCCGAAAAAGCTCAATATAATCAAAGCCACACATACAGCGAAGCCTACGATAAGCGCCCATATTCTATTTCTGCATTGCGAAATCTTACACTTATAAAAAACGATTCCTACGCTTAACACGGATAATATCACTTGCCAAGCTATATTCAAATAATATAGAAAGCCATGCTTATAATCCGTATCCCAATTTACAAAATCGGAATTAAAGTCGAACGCCCACTCATGTAAGTCGTTCGTCATTATAAGCAAAATCATAACAACAGCCGGAATAGCCAACCACTTCAACCACCCGATTACAGGCTTTCGCTCGTCGCGTCCAACGTAGCAAGCCGCAAAAAGCATTAACAAAGGAATAGCCGTTTGCGGAATATAGTAGGCGTACCATAAGTATCTCTTTACTATTTCATTCGTTCCAAACAACTTATATTTGATAAATCGTAGAAACAACAGCAATACAATAAACATTGCCAAAAGCACAATAGCCCTTCGCAACCGCTTTTGCGTTATTCTGTCATATATGCTGATCGCCCAAAAGATTGCAAGCCCTATCAAAATAAAATGAGTTGCAAGCGACATTATATGTTGAACGGCTTTCTGCGGTATAAGATCATCAAAAAATTGCAGTATGCCGACAAGCAAAAACAATGCCGCCGCAACCGCCAAATATGTAGTATTCCTTTTTTGAGAACTGCTTATTTTAATCATATATCTTCTAGGCAAGCTGTTATAAATTCGAACAAGTTTTAACGGGTAAATTTGGGCTTATACTTCGTCAAAGCCCTTGACAATCCGTCTCTGGATTATCTGCGGTCATTTCCTCGTCTAATCGACAAATTTTCTCCGTTAAAACTGCGTAGCACCTTAGCGAGCGCATTTTCAATTGATTTGTGCGCGTGGCGACTAAGGCGTACACGGACGTACACCGAACGGAGCCGCGTGCGAAAAGCGACGAAAAGGCGCCGCTAAGGTTGTTCTAATTTATAACAGCTTGCCTAACCGCCGACTACTTATTTTGTAACATTGTATAGGACAAGCTTTTTTGCATCTTAACACTTTTTAAAAAATTTTTTACATTTTTAAATTTATCACTTACTAAAAGCTCAAAGCCGTTTCAGGTGAAAAAAGAAAATCGGATAACGATACAATCAAAACTCCGCTTTCGTTATAGCCCGTAAGAATCGGTTGATTGACGATAATTATTTTTTTAAACGCGTCGCCGATTGCAAGCAGCGACGCCTGTTCCTGTTTTATTTTTTCTTCTGTTGGCATGGCATAAGCCGATTGAATATAATAACGCTTATTCCCCATATTCACAACGAAATCAACTTCAAGCTGCTTGCGGCTCTGTTTTCCGTTTTCAACGGCAAAAACCCCAACGACACCAACATCAACAGAATATCCGCGCAACTTCAACTCGTTATAAATTACGTTCTCCATGATATGCGTGTATTCCTGCTGGCGGAAGGAAAGCCTTGCGTTGCGTAGCCCCATATCTACAAAATAATACTTCGACGGCGTATTGATATATTTTTTACCTTTGATATCGTAGCGTACCGCTTTATCAATCAAAAATGCGTCTTGCAGGTAATCAAGATAACTTGCAATCGTATTAGCCGACAGCTTAACTCTTTTCTCACTCCCGAAAGTATTGGATAATTTTAAGGGATTGGTTAGCGAACCTACGGACGATGCAATCACGTTTGTCAGCTCATTTATCTCGGCATTGCCTCTCAAATTATGGCGATTGATAATATCGGCAAGATAAGTCGTTTCAAACAAACTTGTCAAATACCTCGCCTTGTCCTCTACACTATTCATGGTAAGCGCAAGCGGCATACCGCCGTAATTACAATACATTAACCACGCCTTTTCAAACTCGCCGCCATAAACGGAATAAAATTCCGAAAAACACAGCGGATATACTCTTATTTCATCCCCCCTGCCGCGAAACTCGGTTATAATATCACTTGACAAAAACTTTGAATTGCTGCCCGTAACGTAAATATCTGCGTTGGTAATATGCATAAAACCGTTTACCACGCCTTCGAAGTTAGGCACCATTTGAATTTCGTCGAGCAAGATATAATAGTTGTCGTTGTTCGAGATTTTTTCTTTTACGTACGAATAAAGATTATCAGGATTGAGCAATTCCTTATTCCCGTAATCGTCCAACGCTATTTTTATAATATGGTCGTCATCAATCCCCGAATCTTTAAGGTGATTATAAAAAAGCGTGTTTAAAAGATAAGACTTCCCGCACCGTCTTACCCCCGTAACAATTTTAACCATACCGTTATTCTTGTGTTCAATCAGTCTGTTTAGATACAAGTTTCGTTCAATAATCATAATATAATCCTCACAACCATTGCTTACATTATAGCATTTTTTAATATATAAGTCAATAGCTCTATTGAGAATTTTTGCATATATTGAAAAATATTTTAAATGGAAATTCGATGCGCTGCTTGTTTACAATCAATATTTTAGCAGATAATTTGAACGAAAAGGACAATTAGTCCGTCAC
>DOCD01000007.1:3965-4209 GCA_003503945.1 Clostridiales bacterium
CGAAAAGGACAATTAGTCCGTCACCCCCAAAAATTAAGGAGGTTTTAGGGAGTAAAGTTTTCTTTCGCGCTCTTGTGGATATACTTTTTAGCCGTATTGCTGTCCAAATCGTCGAACCAGCTCTTCGAGCCGTCGGGATGAAGCACCTGACTGTTGCCGCAGCGTATACCCTCGTCGATATCGTTGACTATATGTTTTTGGCGTGCGGAGCAATAGAAAATACCCCCGCCGCATATCCGTATTC
>DOCD01000172.1:0-3383 GCA_003503945.1 Clostridiales bacterium
GCGGCGGGGCTGCCGTTTTTATTTCCTTTTACCGTCGGCACCGTAAAGCACCGTGTCGCTTAAAATAAATTTTTTGTCGCCGTTCACCGAGTAATCGAGCCGCGCGCAAAAATAACTTTCGTCCGTGAGTTTCCACGTTATGTCGAGCGTTTTGTACGCGCCCAGCCCCTCGCTTTCGGTTCTGGATACTAAGGTCATTTTTTCGGTGTCGGTCGTGTACTCTTCGCAGCTATAAAGCGAAAGGGTTACGGGTATTTCGTCGCCGAAAAGCGAAAATTCATTCTGCGCAACCGCGGTAACCGTTCCGTCGCCGTTGCCCTTCATTCTCACGGAAATAAACGCAAAGGCGTTTTCGCCGCCCTTACAGCCGCTTGAAACGCACGCGCAGACGGCAAGCGCGCAGATTGCGGCAGTGAATAGCTTTTTCATTTTTTACCCCTTTTCAGAAGATAAATAAACAGCGCCGCAAGCACGAGTATGAACGCGCCTAAAAATACCGACAGCACTATCATGGGCGTGTTCTGCGGCACCGCGAGTATCCACACCGTGGCGGTGGTGTCGTACGCGGCGTCCTTTGCGCAGTAAACTATTGTTATTATAAGCCCCGCTATCGCCGCGACGGCTGCGGCGGCAATCGCAATAAACGGCAAAAGCTTTTTGATTTTCTGCAACCTTAGCTCTTTCGCGTTTGCCTCGGCGGGCTTTATGCCGCCTTCCAGAAATTCGTTCGCGTCGAGCCCGAACACGTTGCAAATGTTGAGTATCTGCGCGGAGGAGGGCGTGCTCCTGCCCGCCTCCCAACGGGTCACCGTCTGGCGGGCAACGTTTAACTTATCGGCAAATTCCTGTTGGGATAGCCCGCTGTCGTTTCTTATTTTAATCAGCTTTTCACGTATCGTCATAAAAATATTTTAACATACTAATTGACAAATTGTCAATTTCCCGTTATATTTATGTCGTTATGGAAAATCAATTTACGAGGACGGAACTTTTAATAGGCGAAGCGGGGCTTAAAAAGCTTTTATCTTCGCGCGTGGCGGTGTTCGGCGCGGGCGGCGTGGGCGGCTACGCGATAGAAGCGCTGGCGCGTTCGGGCGTGGGCGCTATCGATATAATCGATAACGACGTCGTATCGGTTACGAATATCAACAGGCAGATATTAGCCCTTAAAAGCACGGTCGGAAAATTCAAAGCCGACGTCGCCGTTTCGCGTATCGCGGACATCAACCCCGATTGCAGGGCAACCGCGCACAAGCTGTTTTATCTGCCCGAAACCCCGTTCGATTTTTCTTGTTTCGACTATATTGTGGACGCAATCGATACCGTGACGGGCAAACTCGCCATTATCGAAAACGCCGTCAAGGCGGGCGTGCCCGTTATAAGCTGTATGGGCGCGGGCAACAAGCTCGACGCTACGGCGTTCGAGGTTGCGGATATATCTAAAACCTCCGTATGCCCGCTTGCAAAGGTAATGCGCAGGGAATTAAATAAGCGCGGCATAGAGGGCGTAAAGGTCGTATTTTCGCGCGAAATGCCCGTTGCCCCCGCCATATGCCGCGGCGAAAATAAAAAAAGCGTGCCCGCAAGCATAGCTTTCGTGCCCTCCGTCGCGGGGCTTATAATCGCGGGCGAGGTAATAAAGGATTTGATTAAATAGGCTTTTTAAAATGTAAGCTTATAATACGGTCGTTAAAATTCTTTAAAATCTATTGCAAAAAATTGCCGTGCGGTTTATAATAACCGTATGGCAGTTTTCTTATCCCGAAGCCCCGAGGAAACTAAAAAGTTCGCGGGGGAATATGCGAATACCCTCAAACCCGACGACGTCGTTTTATTGAACGGCGATATGGGCGCGGGCAAAACGGTTTTTGCAAAGGGCGTTGCAAAGGGGCTGGGCATTGACGACGAGGTTTTAAGCCCGACCTACGCGTATATGAACGACTACGGCGGAAAGCTTTACCACTTCGACTGTTACCGCTTAAAAAACGGCGCGCAGGCGGAGGGGCTGGGGCTCACCGATTACTTTTATTCGGGCGGGATATGCCTTATAGAGTGGGCCTGCAACATTAAAGAGGTTTTGCCCGAAAGGGTGAAAAGCGTTACGATAGAAAAGACGGGGGAGGACGAAAGAAAAATTATTTATGAGTAACTTTCTTGCTATTGACACCTCCTCGCGGTACCTTACCGTGCTTGCGGTTAAGGGCGAAAAAAAGGTTTTAAAATACTTAAACGACTGCGCTATGAAGCACTCCGTAAGGCTTATGGGCGTAATCGACGGGGCGCTGAAAGAAGCGGCTCTTACCCCCGCCGAATGCGACTTTTTCGCCGCGGTGACGGGCCCCGGTTCGTTTACGGGTATAAGAATAGGCATATCGGCTGCAAAGGGATTTGCCGCGGGCGCGGACAAGCCCTTGCTTGCAATCACCTCGTTCGATTTACTTGCATATAATGTCACAGACGAAAATTTTTATACGGTCATAGACGCGGCGCACGGCCATTATTACGCGTGCGGCTACGGCAGGGGCGGAGAGGTGGTTTTTCCTCCCGCGTACGTAAGCGCGGAAGAGGTCGCGTCTTTCGGTAAGCCCTTGTACGGCTTCGAGGAGCTTCCGTTCGAAAATTATACCCGCCTCGACGCGGGAAGCTGTCTTTTTGCGGCGGCTACTGAGAACGCGCACAAGGCGTCGGATACGCTCGGCGCGCTGTACGTAAGGAAGTCGCAGGCGGAGGAGGGGCGCAGATGATTTTACGCGGCTGGAAGTACGAGGACATTTTGCGCATTTCGGAGCTCGAAAAGGAGTGCTTCGGCGACGAGGCGTGGAACTACCGTATGCTCGCTTCGAGCTTCGGCACCGAAAGCTTTGTCGGCATACTTGCCGACGACGGCGGGGATATCGCGGGCTACGGCGGAATAACGATTGCCGCAGACAGCGCGGATATAGGCAACGTCGCCGTTGCGGAGGCTTACCGCAGGGGCGGGGTGGGCACCTCGCTTTTGAACGCGCTGTGCGAGGAGGCGAAGCGCAGGGGCGCGGCGAGGGTTTTCCTTGAAGTGCGCGTTTCCAATTCGGCGGCGCTTCGGCTGTATCTCAAAAACGGCTTTAAGGGCGTTTATGCGCGCACACGCTATTATCCCGACGGCGAGGACTGCCTCGTTATGACCAGAGAGTTATGAGGTAACCATATTTTTATAGGCGGCGACTACGTTTCAACCGTTCGCGCGGGCGACGGCAAGGACGTACTTTTGCTTCACGGCTATATGTCGTGTAAGGAAAGCTTTTATTATCAGATAGAATATTTATCCAAAAGCTTCAAGGTGACCGCGCCCGACCTCCCCGGCTTCGGGGCGAGCGCGCCGCTTACGGCGGCGTGGTCGGTTTCGG
>DOCD01000172.1:3682-5055 GCA_003503945.1 Clostridiales bacterium
GTCGGTTTCGGACTATTGCCTGTGGCTTGAAAGCTTTATAAAGGCGGCAAAGCTAAATAAGCCGCACGTAATCGCGCATTCCTTCGGGGCGCGCGTGGCGTTTAAGTATCTTTGCGGCAGAGGGCAGCTTGCCGAAAAGCTCGTTGTGACGGGCGGGGCGGGGCTTGTAAAACCCCGCACGAAGGAGTATTTGCGCCGCGTGAAGGCGTACAGGCGTGTGAAAAGGTTATTCCCGAAGTTTGCCGAAAAGTATTTCGGCAGCGAAGAATACCGCGCGCTTCCGCCGCTTATGCGCGAGAGCTATAAAAAGATAGTGAACGAGGATTTGCGGGAATACGCGGCGGGCGTGGAAAACAAAACGCTGCTTATCTACGGGAAAAACGACACGGTGACCCCGCCGGGCGAAGAGGGCGAAGCTTTTCATTCGCTGATTGCGGGCAGCCGGCTTGTAATCGCCGACGGCGGGCACTTCTGCTTTTCGGAAAATCCCGAAGTCTTCAATAAAACTGTGTACGAATTTTTTACGGAAAAATAAAATGGGTATCTTTATTTCGGTTTCAAAGACAATTGAATGCGTCGTTATCGCGCTTTTCTTTGCGGTTATGCTGTGCGCCGCCGCTTATAAACAGGCGGGGGTTTTGCAGTCGTGCGGGTATAACGGCGGCAAATACTTCGGCTGGCTGAAAAAGAAGGGCAACCTCGCATACGAAAGGTTCGCGCTGCTCGCGCTCCTTTGCGCGCTTTCTTCCGCGGTCATAGCGCTTTGCTTCTCGTTTTTGGGCGAATGGGCGGCGGTGATTTCCCTTGCGCCCTTCGCGCTGTTTTTCGTAATATATTTAATCGCGGATAAAAAAATCGCGCTCCGCTCGGAGGTTTCTCTGACCCCGCGCTTCAAAAGGCTTTACGCCGTGTTTTTCGTTGTCGCCGCGTTGCTTTCGTATATTCTGGTAACCCTTTTAAATTTCGCGGATATCGTATGGGGCAACTCCATGTTCACGCGGCTGAGGTACTGCGCGCTCGCGCTGCTGCCTCTTTTAAACCTTTTCATACTTCTTTTTTCCAACTGTATCGCGAAAATTTACGAGGTTCCGCACAACAATAAGTTTATAAAAAAGGCGAAAGCAAAGCTCGCCGCGTCGGATATAAAGGTCATTGCAATTACGGGCAGCTACGGCAAGACGAGCACGAAGTTTATTTTAAACTCCATTCTTTCGAAAAAATACCGCGTGCTCACTACGCCGCGTTCGCACAACACGCCGATAGGCGTCGCGCTCGCGGTGAATAACGCAAACCTCGATGATTACGATATATTCATAGCCGAAATGGGCGCGCGGCACGTCGGCGACATTGCCGAGCTCTGCGAAATATGCCCG
>DOCD01000172.1:5373-7257 GCA_003503945.1 Clostridiales bacterium
AAATATCGTAAAGGCAAAGGGCGAAATACTTACCGCCACAAAGGGAGTCGCGGTAATCGCTGCGGACTGCTTCGATTTGTTCGCGGAGTACCCCTGCGACAAGAGAAAGTGCGGTTGCGTTTCGGATATTGTCTGCACGGCGGAGGGCACCGACTTTACCCTTTCGCTGGGCGGCGAAAGCGTAGCGGCGCACACAAAGCTTTTGGGCGAGCACTCGGCGTATAATATCGGGGTCGCAGCGGAGGCGGCGTACCTTGCGGGCATGACCGCGGGCGAAATCGCCGACGCGATAGGAGGCGTAGACTTTATAGAACACCGCTTGCAGCTTATAAGCTCGGGCGGGGTGAATATCCTCGACGACGGCTATAATTCCAACGTTAAAGGCGCGCGCGCCGCGCTCGGGGTTTTGAAGCTTTTCGGCGGCTCGAAAATAGTCGTGACGCCGGGGCTCGTTGAGCTGGGCGTGCTCGAAGAAAAGGAAAATTACGAGCAAGGTAAAGCGCTCGTCGGGCTGGACTATGTAATACTCGTCGGCGACACGCTTATAACGCCCGTCAAAAAAGGGTATCTTGAAAACGGCGGGGACGGGGATAAGCTCAAACTTGCGCCCACGCTTGCCGCCGCGCAGGAGGAGCTTAAATCGGTTATATCCGCGGGCGATACGGTGCTGTTTTTGAACGACCTGCCCGACGTGTACTGATAAGGAAATATAAAATAAATTCACCAAAGCTAAAAAATAAAAGCGGAGGTGAATTTTTTTATGAGCAAAAATATTGCGGTTATATTCGGAGGAATATCCAACGAAAACGAAATTTCGGTGATTACGGGCACTATGGCGGCTAACGTCTTAAAGAACGCGGGCAACACCGTTATACCCCTGTATATATCGCGGCAAGGCGATATTTACACGGGCGACGGACTGACAGACATCAATAACTTCAAGGGCGATAATTATATGTCTTTTCCGAGGGCTTTTGTCGCAAAGGGCGGCATATATGCGCTGAATAAACGGCTTCGCCCCAAAAAATTCGTCAGGGTTGACGTAGCCGTCAACTGCTGCCACGGCGGGTGGGGCGAGGGCGGCGGGGTGTGCGGGCTTTTCGCGCTGAACGGCATTCCGCTTGCAAGCGCGGGGATGTTCGAGTCGGCTGCGTTTATGGATAAATATTTCACCAAGCTCGTGCTTTCCTCTCTGGGCGTAAAGACGGCTTCGTACGTATATATGCGCGACCTAACGGGTATTGACGAAGCCGAAAAGCTGGGATATCCCATGATAGTTAAGCCCGCGAAGCTCGGTTCGAGCATAGGCATTGAGTGCGTTGAAAACCGCGAAGAGCTTGAAAACGCGCTTTCGGCGGCGTTTATGTACGACGACGGGGTTATTGTCGAACAGTTCTTGAAGGACCGCAGGGAAATCAACTGCGCCGCATACTATGCCGCGGGCAAGGTGGTTACGTCGGAGTGCGAGGAGGCTTTCGCGCGCGGGGATATTTTAAGCTACGACGACAAGTACGCGGGCGGGGGCAAAAGCGTTTTGCCCGCGGATATCCCGAAGCAAACCTCCGACGAGATTAGAGCAATAACCGAAAAGGTATACTCGAAGCTCAATATGCGCGGCATAGTCCGCTTCGATTACATATTGAGCGGCGGCGAAATTTATTTAAGCGAAGTAAACACCGTGCCGGGGTCGCTGTCGTACTATCTGCTGTCAAGCGGGTTCAAGAATTTTTACACCGTATTGCAGGCGGTCATAGTGCAGGCTGAGGAGGATTTCAAAGCCGCCTCCGAAAAGAAAATACTAACGACCGGGATACTCAACGATATCCGCTCGGGCGCGTACAAGACGGGCGGCAAATAAAAGGCGAGCGGACGTCAACATATCCG
>DOCD01000144.1:0-319 GCA_003503945.1 Clostridiales bacterium
TATTGTAATCGCGCAGGCAAGAGCCCCGGGGCCGATGTGACAAGAAACACTCAGGGACAGAGGATTTATCCAGGTAAATTCGGCTTTCCCGAACTGCTCTTTAAGTTCGTCGCGGAATTTTTCGGCTTCTTCGGAATTTTCTGTATGCGCCACGGCAAGAGTCATTCTGCCCGCTTCATATTCCTCGGAAAATCTGTTTTTTATATCGTTTCTGATTGCGTTAATCATCGTCGTTTTAGCGTCGGCAAGCTTTCTGACCTTTGCATACTGATCGAGCTTAAAGCCCTGAATCTGTAAAACGGGTTTGATTTTCAGAAGC
>DOCD01000144.1:565-3003 GCA_003503945.1 Clostridiales bacterium
AAAACGGGTTTGATTTTCAGAAGCGTACCGATTGCCGCGACGGCGGGGGTGAGCCTGCCGCCTTTTTTCAGATATTTTAATGTTCCGACCATAATATAAATAGACGACTTCATTTTCGTTTCGATTAACCAGTCGGCTATTTCTTTTCCCGATTTTCCCTCGCCGGCCATTTTAATTGCATCGTAAACGCTTTGCCGCTGTGTAATCGAAATCCTCTGATTATCTACGACAAAAACTTTTCCGTTAAACCTCTGCTCCGTCTGAGCGAAATGTTGAAGGGTATGACAGGTTTCCGAAAGTCCGCTAGACATCGGTATATAAACCAGCTCATCATAAGTTTCAAGCACTTTATCCCAGATTTCGGCAACATCGATAGGGTTAGGCTGCGAAGTGGAAACCTGTGCATCGGCGGTAAGCTTTTCATAAAACTGCTTTTGGGTTATGGTAATATCTTCAAACAATATTTCGCCGTCAATCAATACCGGCATGGGCACGACGGAAATACCTAATTGTTTGGCTTCGAGCTGTGTAATGCCGCTGTTGCTGTCGGTGACAATAGCTGTTCTCATATTTTAATTCTCCGTTAAAATTTTAATACTTAATAACGCTGGCGCATGCAAGTGCACCAGGACCTATATGGCACGAAACGCTTAACGAAAGGGGAGCAATGCAAGTAAACTCAACGTCGGGGAACTGTTCAATAAGCTCTTCTCTGAATTTTTCCGCTTCAGCAAGGTTCTGAGTGTGAGCAATACAAATAGTCATTTTGCCGGCTTTACGCTCTGCCGCAAATCTTGTCGTGAGGTCTTTATTAAGTGCGTTTATCATAGTATTTTTTGCGTCGGAAAGCTTTCTTACTTTTGCAAAATTATCAAGCTTGTCACCTTGAATCTGCAAAACGGGTTTGATTTTCAGAAGCGTGCCGATAGCGGCAACGGCGGGAGTAAGTCTGCCGCCCTTTTTAAGATATTTCAACGTACCTACCATAATATAAATCGAAGACTTCATTTTGGTAGCTGTAAGCCACTCGGCTATTTCTTTGCCGGATTTTCCTTCACTTGCCATTTTAAGCGCGTCAAGCACGCTTTGCTTCTGCGTAATCGATACGCGCTGGTTATCTATAACGAATACCTTTCCTTTAAATCTTTCTTCGGTTTGAGCAAGCTGGTTTGCAGTATTGAAGTTTTGCCCAAGCCCTGTCGAAATAGGTATATAGACAAGCTCGTCATAGGTTTTCAAAAGCTCGTCCCACGTGTCAATTAAAGACCCTATGCTTGGTTGCGAGGTCGATACCTGAGCGTCGCCCGTGAGCTTTTCATAAAACTGTTCCTGCGTTAGGGTAACGTCTTCGAAAAACACCTCGCCGTTGATTATAACGGAGGTAGGAATGACGGTAACGCCGAGCTCTTTGGCTTCGGCAAGGCTAATGCCGCTGTTACCGTCTGTCAGTATTGCAGTTTTCATATTTTCTCCTTTGCTGATATTATATAATTTATTAATTGATTAGTCAACAAAATTACGATATATGTCGAAAAACTAAAGCTCACAAATTGTCTCAATTTCTACCAAAGCGCCTTTGGGTATTTCTTTAACTGCCACGCAGCTTCTTGCGGGCTTAGAAATAAAATATTTTTCGTATACTTCGTTGAATGTGGAAAAATCATTCATATCGGACAAATAACACGTGGTTTTGACAACTTTATCTATAGAAGTCCCCGCAGCTGTAAGCAAGGCGACGATATTATCACATACACGTTTAGTTTGTCCTTCGATTGTGTTGCTTTCAATAATTCCTGTTGCGGGATTTACGGGAATCTGTCCAGATGTAAATATGAAATTACCGGCAATGATAGCCTGCGAATAAGGGCCTATTGCCGAAGGTGCCTTATTGGTATACACTGTTTTCATAATAATCTCCTTTTTATAATAATCTGAAACCCGCGTCCGTAAGTCGGGTTTTAATGAGTTTGATATGTTCGAAATTCCTCGTTTCGACCTGTATTCTCAGAAGGCAATCGTTAATTGCCGAACCCTCGTTAGATCTCTCGTGCAATACGCCTATGACGTTTCCGCCGCATTCTGCGATTACAGTAGATACCTGTACAAGCTGCCCCGGTTTATCCATAAGTTCGATTGTAAAGGTACACGTTCTGCCTGACATCAAAAGCCCGCGGTTAATAACGCGAGATAGTATGGTAACGTCGATGTTTCCGCCTGAAATAACGCAGACAACCTTTTTACCGTTAATATCCGGAATTTTATCAAACATCACCGCCGCAAGGGAAACGGCGCCGGCACCTTCGGCAATCATCTTTTGTTTTTCAATAAGCGCAAGTATTGCCGCGGAAACCTGTTCGTCGGTTACCGTAACGATTTCGTCTACGTAGTTGCTACATACGTTAAAAGTCAGTTCTCCCGGTTCTTTTACGGCTATACCG
>DOCD01000144.1:3286-3767 GCA_003503945.1 Clostridiales bacterium
CGGTTCTTTTACGGCTATACCGTCCGCAATTGTAGAAACGGAGGGGAGAGCAAGGATTTTATGTTCGTGTACCGAGTTCACCATACTCGGCGCCCCGATAGACTGAACGCCGTATACCTTAACTGCAGGATTAACGGATTTAACGGCAAAAGCAATGCCGGATATAAGTCCGCCGCCGCCTACAGGAACTACAATCGCGTCTACATCATTCATAGCTTCGAGTATTTCCATACCTACGGTAGCCTGTCCCGCAATCACGTCGGCGTCGTCGAAGGGGTGAATAAACGTGTAACCGAATTGCTTTTTAAGTCTTTCGGCCTCGTTATGTGCGTCGTCGTATACCCCCGGTACAAGAATGACTTCCGCACCGTAGCTTTTTGTCGCTTCAACCTTGGAAATCGGGGCGCCGTCAGGCATACATATTTTTGCTTTAATGCCGAACTTTTCGGAAGCGAGCGCAACGCCCTGAGCATGATTGCCC
>DOCD01000144.1:4107-4372 GCA_003503945.1 Clostridiales bacterium
TTTTGATTTCTCTGCTTCCGATAGTTGCGATATTTTGTAATATGCTCCGCGCACTTTAAAAGAACCCGTAAGTTGCAGGTTCTCTGTTTTAAGATAAACTTCGCAGCCGCAATTTTCGGATAGTACGGGCGAATAGATTATATCGGTCTTTCTCGTAACATTATCAAGCACTTTTTGTGCGTGCTTTACTTTTTCCAACGTAAGCATATTTTTAGTACCATAAAATAAGAGTAATTAAATTATATATTTTTTTCACGTAAATGTC
>DOCD01000160.1:0-230 GCA_003503945.1 Clostridiales bacterium
GGCTGACTTTATTGCGGCTTTTATAGACCATAGTCAACGGCCCCGGTAAAAATTTTTCGGCAAGCTTTTCTGCGTAATCGGGTATGTACGAAACAAGGCTTTTTATATCGTAATCCTTGTGAACGTGAACAATCAACGGGTTATCGTTGGGGCGGCCTTTTATTTCGAATATCTTCTCAACGGCGGTCGTATCGAAAGCGTTCGCACCCAGACCGTACACCGTTTCCGTA
>DOCD01000160.1:483-8173 GCA_003503945.1 Clostridiales bacterium
ACCGTACACCGTTTCCGTAGGAAAAGCCACAGCGCAGCCTTTCAATATCAATTCCTTTGAAGTTTTAAGCGATTGTTCGTCAATCGGTAAAATGCGTGTTTGCATAACTTAAAAAGGCATTTCCTCATCATCGGGCGGCGGCACAAGTTCTTCCACCGGCGTAGCGTCGCCCTGCGTATAGGCGTGTTCGGCTTCGGGCGGCGGTTCAAGCCCGTCGTCCGGCTCGGGATTGACGAATTTTGTGAGTTCGCCTTTAAACCGAAGTTTAATTCTGTCAAGTCCGCCGTTTCTGTGTTTTGCTATTATCAAGTCCGCCATTCCTTTGACGAGCTTTTTCTTTTCCATCTCCTCTTCGGAAGCGTTTACGTCGGGGCGGTTAATGAACATAACGATATCTGCGTCCTGCTCTATCGCGCCCGACTCACGCAAGTCCGAAAGCTGCGGCTCGCCCGACTGAATACGCCTAAGCTGCGACAGCGCGATTACCGGCACGTCAAGCTCCTTAGCCATAATTTTAAGCTCGCGTGTTATGCTTGCGACTTCCTGAACCCTGTTTTCCTCTCCGCCCTTTTTTCCGCTCGACATAAGCTGAATATAGTCGATCATTACCAAATCGAGTCTGCCGTTGTTTTTTGATTTTATGCGGCGGCATTTGGATAGAATTTCCGCAGGCGTGACCCTTGACGAATCGTCTATGTTTATTCTGCTTTGCTTGAGTTTTTCACTCGCTTTAACAAGCTTTTTCCAGTCGTTGGGCGTAAGCTTACCCGAAAGCGCGCTTGCCATGCTCACGTTCGCCGCGCCGCATAAAAGCCTTTGAATTATTTGAACTTCCGGCATTTCAAGCGAGAAAACCACGCAAACCGCGTCGCTGCCGAGCGCGGCGTGCTCCACGATATTCATTGCAAGCGAAGTTTTTCCCATACCCGGGCGAGCGGCAAGGACAATGAGGTCGGACTTTTGCAAACCGTTCGTGAGCTTATCGAGCCTTGTAAAGCCTGTAGGAATACCGCGGTATGCGTCCTTATCCTTTGCAAGCTTTTCGAATTTATCCAAAACCGCGGCAATGCCGCTGCCCTCGCGTATATCCTTGACCGTCGACGAATCGTTCACTCGCGAAACATTATAAATCCTTTCCTCGGCAAACTGCACGCTTTTTAACGAATCGTCGCTCGATTTCGAAAATTCCGCTATATCTCTTGCCGCACGTATCAGACTTCTGTTTATGCTGTCGCGTTTGACTATATCGAGGTAATATTTATAGTTTGCCGCCGACGGAGTAATCTGTGCAAGCTCGGATATATAAGAAATACCGCCCGACTTTTCGAGGTTACCGTCGCTGTCGAGCCTGTCGCAAAGCGTAACGATATCGACAGGCTTCCTTTCGGCGAATACGATTTTTATCGCGCCGAGAATAAACTGGTGCGACTCCTGATAAAAATCGTTTTTATCGAGCTGCTCCAGAACGTCGGCGAGTATCTCGTTATCTATGAGCATACAGCCCAGAAGCGCCTGTTCGGCGTCTAGATTGTTGGGCATTACGTTGGTTTTGTCTGACATAGTACTTTATATTCCCATTAATTTTTCAAATTCGGTAAGTGTTTTATCAAATTCCTGCATTGCAAAGTCAAACGGTTGCTGTTTTGTCAAATCTACCCCCGCAAGTTTTAAAAGAGATACGGGGTCTGTAGACGAGCCGCCCGAGAGGAATTTGAAGTAATCCTTCACCGCACTATCGCCCTCGGTAAGTATGCGATTCGCTATATTGATTGCCGAAATAATTCCGGTAGAGTATTTGTATACGTAGAAAGCCGTATAGAAATGAGGTATCCTCGTCCATTCGGTCGAAATGTTGTAATCGTGCTCGATTGCGTCGCCGTAATATTTTTTACCGATTTCGGCATAGAGATTGCAGAGATTTTCCTTCGTAAGCGGTTCGCTACGCTCTGCCATTGCGTGCGCTTCGTATTCGAACTCTGCGAACATTGTCTGTCTGTGCAGCGTGGCACGCATACTGTCGAGATAATAATTCAAAAGATATTTTTTAAGATTTTCGTCCTCTGCGTTTTTAAGCAGATATTTCAACAATAAAACTTCGTTCACCGTGCTTGCGACCTCGGCTACGAAAATCCTGTAATCGCTCTTAGAATAGGGCTGATTTGCCGCCGAAAACCACGTGTGAAGCGAATGTCCCATTTCGTGCGCAATCGTAAATACGTCGCTTATAGTCGGTTGATAATTGAGCAATACGAACGGGTGTACGCCGAAACAGCCCGTACTGTACGCTCCGCTCCGCTTGCACTCGGTTTCGTGCACGTCAATCCACCTTTCGTCGTGTCCCTTTTTTAAAAGCTTCTGATACTCCTCACCCAGCGGCGCAAGCCCTTTGATTACCAAATCGTACGCTTCGTCGTAATCCATTTTGAACTCGACCCCGCCCACAAGCGGTGCATACATATCGTAAAAATACAGTTTATCGTAACCGAACAGCTTCTTTCTGTCCGCAACATATCTGTGCATAGAAGGCAGATTTGCGTCGACTGTCTTTAACAGATTGTCATAAACCGACTTATCGACGTCCTCGTTAAATAAAGCGCGTTCGAGACAGGACGAAAACTTATATGCCTTACTTAAAAATACGTCCTTTTTAACGTTCCCGTAATAAGTCGAAGTAATAGTATTGATAAGCGAGTTATATGCGGCGTAATACTTGTCGTACGCTTCCTTTCTCTTTTCTCTGTTCTCGGAATGAAGTATAATACTGTAAGTGCCGTGACTCAAAGTCGTTTTTTCGCCCTCGAACTCTATTTCGGGCAAAGGCAAATCGACGTTGTCAATCATACCAAAGGTTTCTCTGAAAGTTTCCAGCGTTTCTCCGGCGAGACTTATGAGCTTTTCCTCGTTTTCGGAAAGCACGTGCGGCTTATTTGCAATAAGCCTTTTTATCTGATAATCATAGGCGGCAAACCGCTTGTCCGATATCAGAGAATCAAGATATTTTTCGTCCATTTTTGCCATTTCGGGCTCGAAAAACGCAAGCTCTACAGAATATTTAGCCGACAGCGCAACAACCTTAGAGTAATATGCGCCATACTTCGATATCGAAGTATCCTCGTCGTGCTTCATATGCGCGTAGAGAATAAGCTTTTCAAAAGAAATGCAGAATTCGTCGTTTTGCTTAAAAAACATCAACAGCGTTTCACTGTCGCCGAGTTTTCCAGAGTATTTAGCAAAATCAAGCTTTTTTTCCGAATCGGCAAAGCCCTTTTCCCATTCCTCATCGGATGCAAAAATATCCTCGATTTTCCATTTGTAGCGTTCGTTTACTTCGTTTCTTTTCACTTTGATTACCTCTTAATTTTTATTTGAATGAATAGGCGCGGGGATAAGTCCGCCCCTTTTTATAAATTTTTCTGAAGATTCGTTATGTACCGGGATAATCGGCGCCCTGCCTAAAAGCCCGCCGAAATTTACGCTGTCGCCTACCTTTTTATCGGGCGCAGGGATAATGCGCACCGCAGTGGTCTTATTGTTTATCATACCTATCGCCGCTTCGTCCGCAATAATTGCGCTTATCGTAGCCGCTGTAGTATCCCCCGGCACGGCAATCATATCGAGCCCGACCGAGCAAACGGCCGTCATTGCTTCGAGCTTGTCAATGCAAAGGCTGCCGCGCTCCGCAGCCTCTATCATACCTATGTCCTCGGATACGGGTATGAATGCGCCGGAAAGCCCGCCCACGCGTGAGCTTGCCATAACCCCGCCTTTTTTTACCGCGTCGTTAAGCATTGCAAGACATGCAGTCGTACCGTGAGTACCTACGCTTTCAAGCCCCATTTCTTCAAGAATCTGAGCAACCGAATCACCTCTCGTGGGTGTGGGTGCAAGCGACAGATCGACAATACCGAACTCCGCGTTAAGCCTTTTCGCCGCTTCTTTGGCAATAAGCTGACCCGCGCGCGTTATTTTGAACGCCGTACGTTTGATTGTTTCGGCAAGCTCGCTTAAATCGGCGTCGGGAATGCTTTCGATTGCATGCTGTACCACACCCGGCCCCGAAACCCCAACGTTAATTACCGTTCCGCTTTCACCAACGCCGTGGAAAGCGCCCGCCATAAACGGGTTATCTTCGACGGCGTTACAGAAAACAACGAGTTTTGCGCAACCGAAGCCGTCCTTGTCCGCGGTTATAGCTGCCGTCTTTTTTATGATTTCGCCCATAAGCTTTACGGCGTCCATATTTATTCCCGATTTCGATGAACCGATATTTACCGACGAGCAAAGCCTCTCGGTATCCGCAAGCACTTCGGGTATGCTTGAAATAAATTGCTTTTCATAGTCTGCCATACCCTTATGAACGAGTGCGGAATACCCGCCGAGGAAATCTATCCCCAACTCCTTCGCCGCGTTATCGAGCGCTTTACCTATGAGATATGACTTGTCCGCAAAAGGCGCGCAAATCAATGCGGCAGGCGTAACCGACACGCGCTTATTCACTATGGGGATACCGTATTCGCGGGAAAGCTCGCCCGTGACCTTTACAATGTTTTCCGCCTTTTTACACACGGTATCGTAAACCTTTTGCGCGGTCTTTTCGGCTGTACCGCAAATGCACGGTAACAGGGAAATCCCCATAGTTACCGTCCTGATATCGAGATGCTCCTTCTCGACCATGTTGATAGTTTCCAAAACGTCGCCGTAATTAAACATACTCAAACCTTATGCATTGCGTTAAAAATCTCTTCATGCTGAACGTGCACCGACATACCTATCTTTTTACCCATTTCGGCACATTCGTCGGCAAGTTCCGAAAGCCCCGTGTCGGAACCGGATAAATCTACAAGCATTATCATTGCAAAATAATCCTGTAAAATAGTCTGACTGATATCGAGTATGTTTACCCCTCTTTCAGCCAAAAAAGCGCTTATTTTAGCTATAATTCCCGTTTTATCTTTACCGACCACGGTCACAACCGCATGCATACCTTTATCCTCCGTAAATATTTATTAAGCTAGCCCGAACATTGCAGGCAAATCGAATTTGAAATATTTATGCATAGCCGTTATAAAGCTTTTATGCTTTAACGACCATTTCGTCGCCACGCCGTAAATATTTTCAAGCGGGAAATTCGTCCCGCCGTTCGCGCGGCTGTCCTCGCTTACGTTTCTGTTGTCGCCCAACAGAAACACGCAGCCTTCTTCTACTAAAAATCCGTCGGGGCTGCCGAAATTGTTTTTCATAAGCGACGGCGTGTTGTTTTCCTGCGCGATATAGTCTTCATGAACCTGTGTAAAATCGCTCTGTCCCGAATATTTTATCCATAAGGTACCGCGGTAAAGCTTAATGTAATCGCCGCCGAACGCGATTGCCCTTTTTATTATAGTGGTACGTTTGCTTTTATCCGCATTATCGTCCTTGAAAGCAATTACTATATCTCCGTAATCGGGCTTCGCCCCCTTTTTTACGTACAGATAATCGCCGCCGGGGGAAGTTTCGGTTTCTGCTCCGACGAAATTAGGCAACATTGAATCGCCCACGACGTAAATACCCGAAAAATTCAAGGAAAAAATTATTTCTAATACGAAAAACGCCGCAAGGATTATAATCAATATATTTAATACGATATTAAGTTTTGATTTTTCCCGCCTGTCAAAAAGGCTTGAGCCAACTTCATTCATCATCTATTTAAAGCCACATCAGATTATTTATTGCGTATTGACCGTCGCACGATACGCAAAAACGCAGATTGTGCGCATAATCCGACAGAGCGGCGCCGCCGGCGGTTTTAAAAAGCTTGCTTTCGAGTATAAGCGTCTGCCAAACCCCGCCGAGTATACTCTGGCTGTATTTATACACTTCGCCGTCACCCGTGTTTTCTATGATAAAGGTCATTTCAGTTGTTTCGTCGCAGAAAACGTCGACCTTCAATACTCCGTCCTTTACAGTCGAATATCTAGGGCTGTTCATTCGGCAAGTAGTAATTCCGCACGGCGAATATACCCCGCTTATATCCTTTGCTTTTTTGACAAGCAAGGGCGTCATCGCTTCTTTGTCGTAAAAAATCCCGCCTATAGATAACGAGCGAGGGTCGGCAACGCAGAAGCCGCTCGTTCCGTTCTTACTTGTATAAATCACTCTGCACTTCGGGCTTGAATTTTTAAACCGACCGCTTATTTTCTTCACTGCGATTTTCGACCATATCGTAAAACCGTTGCTGTATTTCGCATAGCCTATTACAAAAAGCGTGGCAGTGCCTTCGTAAATATCTATGTAAGCCTTCTTTTCGGTCGGAGAAATATTTTCGGTTTTCGTGCAAAGCGACCACTCGCGTATTGAGGAATTTTTACAATCCTCCGCAAAAAATACCCCCGATTCCTCCACAATGCCGAGATTATCAAGCTTTGCCGTGGCGTACAGGTTTTGTTCCTTATCCACCCCTACCGAAATTTCAACGGGTTGCGGAATAAAAACCTGTCTGTGTTTAAGGAATTTTTCCAAAAACAAAAACATATTTTGCGTGCTTATCGCGCCGATTGCGGAGTCGCACTGTACGGAATAAGTAATGACGCTGTCGCCTGCGTATTCTGCATTTATACGCGAAAAAGTGTCGTAAGCCCTGTCGTAGTCGAAACGCGGGTCGTTTGTAGAACATAGTATCATAACGGGGCACTGCACGTAAGGCGCATATGCCTGCGAATCTATGCCCGCGATAAAGCGATACCTTTCATTGTCGAGTTTTTGCTCGTCGGATTCATATTTGCTAATGCCGGAATAAGCCAGCCAGCCCGCAGCACAAACGGGAATTACGCAGGCAAACTTTTTAGCAACGGCAAGCTTCCATGCAATCTCACCGCCGTCTCTGAGGCCGACAAGCGCAACTTCCTCGCTGCCCGTTTTTTCAAGCAGGTATTTACGGGCGTATATTCCTACCGCAACCCACTCGTACCAGCTCGTTTTTTCTGCAGATTCATCGCAGAATTCTTTTCTTCGTCCGCATTTTAGAGTGTTAGCGTATGCGATATCGTCGGGATAAACCGTAAAATTTTCACAGTCGTCCCACTCGCCGCGATAATCCACCATAAGCGCGGAATAACCTTTATCGACAAACATTTTCAAAACGTCGAAATCGACGCCGTCGGCGCTGTCGGGGATAATCAATACGGAGTCTTTCGCGGGGGCTTCCTTAGCCCTCGCGAATACGCCGTATATTTTGACCCTGCCGACAGAGGTCTGACGGCCGCTGAAACCGACTTTTTCATACTCGATTCCGTCCGATTCGGTAACACCAAACGACGATGCGTTCAATTCGAGCGAATCATCGAAATCATTCCATATAGACGTAGGCGTTAAAATGTCAGGCAAAATGATGCTCCTTAACAAAAAATAGACTTTACTTAAAAAATAAGCAAATTACGACAAATGTAATTGATTTTTTTCAACCTTACACTTATAATATAATTTACTTAAATATTATAGTCCTTTTAAAAGAATAAATCAAGCAATAAAACGGAGTTTACATAAATGGCTTTGATTTCGGTTTCCGACGAGTTGGCAAAAAAATCGTTTACAAGCGTCGAAAATAAATTTATAACTAAATATATGCCCGTGCTGGAGCCGATTGCCGTCAAAGTTTATCTTTACGCTTTATACGTGTATCAGAGCGGAATGAACAATATTACCTGCGAGGATA
>DOCD01000143.1:0-1159 GCA_003503945.1 Clostridiales bacterium
CAAGCGCGCTACCAAACTGCGCTACACCTCAATGAAATTTTCAACAACAGATATTATTATACTAAAAATAATAAAAAAAGCAAACAGTTTTAGCTGTATTTTAATAATTTTACAAATAAAATTTGAATTATATTTTACAAAGGCTTGCGCGTATGATATACTAATAATATGTTTTTCAGTTGGGTAACCGCATTAGAAGTATGCCTTATCGGAATTTCGCTTGCAATGGATGCGTTGGCGGTTTCGGTAACGGACGGACTTTGCTACAAAAATCTTACAAAGGCTAAAGGGATAACAATTCCGCTGACGTTCGGGATATTTCAGGCGGTAATGCCGCTTATAGGCTTTTTTGCCGCATACGGCTTGGGACAGGCGTTCAGTGAACTGTTCGATGCAATCGACCACTGGATTGCGTTTCTTCTGTTATCGGTAATAGGCGCGAAAATGCTTCTCGACGCGATAAAAGAATTGCGTTCGAAAGAAGAAGAAATAACCGAAAAGCATTATTCGTTCCCTGAAGTTATCGTTCAGGGCGTAGCGACAAGTATCGACGCGCTTTTCGTAGGTGTCTCTTTTGCCGTAACCGACGGGCTAAAAAACAGTATCCCGTCCGTACTTTTAAGCGTCGGAATAATAGGAGTTATTACATTTATAATCAGCCTTACAGGGCTTTTAATAGGCGTTAAGATAGGAAACGTCCTTAAAAACAAAACGGGCATAACCGGTATAATTGGCGGACTCGTGCTCATAGGTATAGGTCTGAAAATACTTATACAAGGCTTGATTTAATGGCATTAATAATATTTTCGTTGCCGCACTTGATTTCGGATAAAGCAAGCGCGGCTTTTATTTTTTCATCGTTCATAAGGCAGTCTATTTCAGCCTTCAATTTCGACGGGGTAAGCGCTTTTTCGCTTAATACGCGGCAAAGTCCCAGATCTTTAAAATATTCGGCATTTATAATCTGGTCGCCGCGGCTTGCGGAGTTTTCCAAAGGAATAAACAGGGTAGGTATTTTTAAAGCAAGCAGTTCGTTTGCGGAGTTTGAGCCGCACCTTGCGATTGCCGCGTCGGCGCACGCGTACACGGCGCCCATGTCGTCGGCAAATTCTATTTGTTTATAACCGTTTATATTCGTATCTGTCAGATTTCCTTTGCC
>DOCD01000143.1:1400-5116 GCA_003503945.1 Clostridiales bacterium
CTTTGCCGCAAAGATGTATTACGTTATATTTTTTGCAAATTTCGAGTATGATTTTTCGCAAATTTTCATTTATAATTCTCGAACCGCTACCGCCGCCGAAAACGATTAAAACGGGCTTATTATCGTCTATTCCGAACATATTGCGCGCAACCGCTTTGTTGCGGTTAAACAGGCTTTCCCGCATAGGGCTGCCCGTATATTCGCCGTTTTTGAATTTTTGCGCGGTAGCAGGAAAAGTTGTAAGTACCTCACGGCATTTTTTTGCAATAATTTTGTTTGCAAGTCCGACGCTGATATCAGACTCGTGCGTGATTACGGGTATTCCGCGTTTACTCGCCGCAAAAGCGGGAGGGATACATACGTAACCGCCCTTGCAAAAAAGCAAATCGGGTTTAACCTTGTCGAGTATTTCGCCAGCGCGGCGAATGCTTTTTAATAATTTAAAAGGGATAGCAAGATTGCAGAAAATTTTTCCTCGTCTGAACTTGACCGCTTCGAACTCGTAAAACCGTATATTTCGGCTTGCGCAGATATTCTTTTCAATGCCGTCCGTACCTATATAACTTATGGCGTATTCGTTTTCAAGCTGCTCGATAACGGCAATATTCGGAATAACATGGCCGGCGCTTCCGCCGCCGCAAAACATAATCTTTTTCATAATCTAAATATACTTATTTTTGCCTTAAATTATGAAATTAAAACATAAATTAAAGCGGATATAAAACTCCGCTTTAAAACAAATTTATATATTTAAATATGCTTTGTGTCAGGCTGTTCATCGTTTCAATCAGGCTTTCCATACTAACGTTTCCGTCGGAGTGCGCCCATTTAACGTATGAATCGATTATTCCCGATGCTGCGAAAGTGAGGGGATACACAACTTCGCTTATGTCAAGCTGCGGGAAAGTTTCTTTTAACGCATTTACCGTGGTTTCGTACAGGATTTCTTTTATTCTTGCAATTAAAAACAACGAAGAAGACGAATCGAGAATATAATTTTTTACCGCGGGCGCTTCGTTGAGCATTTCGGTCAGCTTTGCGAAAACAGAATAAATATCGTCGTATACGGAATATACGTCAAGGCTCTCTATACAAAGCTTGATTTTTTTCTGAATTTCTTCGTCAATATCTTTAATTACCGCGTCGATATTTTTATAGTGCAAATAAAACGTAGAGCGGTTTATACCGGCTTTTTCGGTCAGATCGGAAATAGTTATTTCTGCGGCGTCGCTTTCCATTACGAGATTCATAAAAGCGTTTTTGATTTTGCCGCGCGTTTTAATAATTCTTTTATCTGTCAACATCGGATTAATACTCAAAAACTAAACTGATACAATAATTATACTATAAATTGACCGTCAAATCAATTTAAAAGTTGACATAAATTCAAAAGAGTAGTAAAATAAATTTATGGAACCGAAATATATCGTTGCGATAGTAGCGTTAAGTGTTTTTTTTGTTTTATTTTTAATATTTTTTATTTTGTTGGCGCACAAACGCAAAACGGAGGCAAAACTTCAAGCCTGGCTCAATGAAATATATTCCGATAAAAATCTTGTAAAAATCGATTACGACAGCGTATCGGAAGAGGATGAAATCATATCCGAACCTAAGGAAAAAACGACGGAACCTGCAACGGAAGCGAAAGAAGAAAAGGAAGAAGCACAGACAAAAACAACGGAAGAGTACGGTAAACTCGAAATAGAAGGTATAGAAGAAATTACGGGCAATTACGAACCCGATAAGAAATAAAAATAGTTGTTTCATAAGGGGATAAAAAAACAAGGCAATATTTTCCTTGTTTTTTTAATATTTTGTTATATCGAAATTACGATAAACAGTAATTTAGCGGGGAAATAATGAACATATATCAAGTAAATAATAAATGGGATTATTTGCGATTGTTATTACTTGCGGACGAGCAGAAAAGTATGATTGAAAAGTATCTTTATAAAGGTGCTATGTATGTCCTTGACGATAACGGCGTAAAGGCTGAAATCGTAGTTTGCGACGAGGGCAATGGTGTTTTAGAAATCAAAAATCTTGCCGTAGAGCCACAATCCAAGCGGCAGGGCTATGGCAAAAAATTGGTTGATTTCATTTGTGAGCATTACAAAGAAAAATATAATACTTTACAGGTTGGCACGGGTGATAGCCCGCTAACCGTTCCGTTTTATGAGGAATGTGGTTTTAAGCGTTCGCACATAGTTAAAAACTTTTTTACAGATAATTACGACCACCCGATTTACGAGTGTGGAATACAGCTTATAGATATGATTTATTTTGTCAAGACATTAAGATAAATTTCAATTTAGCGTATTAAATGAAAAAAAGTATAGCGCACTACTTCGAAATCGAAGTAGTGCGCTATATTGTTAATCACAAAAGATCTCTAAGGCAGACACATTTAAGCTCGTATTTTATTTTGCTTTGAATTTCATTATAAGCTCTTTTCCGCCGAACTGTTTACAAACGGTAAATTTACCGTGTTCGATTTTTGTGCTTTGCTTTACGGAATAGCCCAAAATTCCTATTTCCGCCGTCAGTTCGTGTGTGGTATTGTCAAAGGTGTATTCGCTTTCTATAACCCGCTTATCGCCGTTCAAGGGCTTATATATAAGTTCGAGCTTCTTTTTGTCTTTCAAATTTATAATAATATAATCAAACTTATCAAGTATATTTTCATCACCGAGATGTGCTTCCGTACATTCGTATTGCGCAATATAAGGATTTGTAAGAGTTTTTATCGACCCGGCTTCGCGCGCGTCGCACGAGGGGAGTATTAACAATGACAGTAGACACAACAATATTAACAGAGATAATTTTCTTTTCATAATACTATATTTTGAGCGTTTTAAGCTAAAAAATACGCGATGCAAATTTGCATCGCGCAGAAGTATTATTTTATAGTTTAAGCTTTGCCTATACTGCCGAAAATTTCCATTTTTTCTTTTACGGTAGCTTTGATTGCTTCGCAGCCGGGTGCGAGCAGCTTTCTGGGGTCGAAGCCTTTGCCTACAAGGTCTTTGCCTTCTTCGATATACTTTCTTGTCGCCGCCTGGAAAGAAAGCTGGCACTCGGTATTTACGTTGATTTTTGCAACGCCCAGAGAAATTGCCTTTTTAATCATGTCGGTGGGGATACCCGTTCCGCCGTGAAGGACGAGGGGCATATCGCCCGTCTTTGCCTTAATCTTTTCAAGCACGTCAAAGCGAAGCCCCGGCCAGTTTGCGGGATACTTGCCGTGAATGTTGCCTATGCCTGCGGCAAGAATCGTCACGCCCAAATCGGCAATTCTTTTGCATTCATCGGGGTCGGCGCATTCGCCCATACCGACGACGCCGTCTTCTTCGCCGCCGATTGAGCCGACTTCGGCTTCGAGGCTCATGCCCTTTTCCGCGCAGACTTTAACAAGCTCCTTCGTCTTTGCGATATTTTCATCGATAGGGAAGTGGGAGCCATCGAACATAATCGAAGAAAATCCCGCTTCTATACATTTATAGCACCCCTCGTAAGTGCCGTGATCGAGATGAAGGGCTACGGGAACTGTAATTTTAAGCTCCTCAACCATAGCTTTAACCATTGCGGTTACGGTTTTAAAACCCGTCATATATTTTCCTGCGCCCTCGGAAACGCCGAGGATAACGGGGGAGTTAAGCTCCTGCGCAGTCTGCAAAATACATTTGGTCCATTCAAGATTGTTGATATTGAACTGA
>DOCD01000143.1:5402-5587 GCA_003503945.1 Clostridiales bacterium
AAGATTGTTGATATTGAACTGACCGACGGCGTATTTTCCGTCTCTCGCTTTTTCAAGCATGTTCTTTGCCGAAACAAGTGCCATAAATGACCTCCAAATAAGTTAAAAATAATTTATATATAAAGTATAATTCATTATGCGGCAAAATTCAAGTCTATTTATAAAATTATTTGAAAATTGTATTA
>DOCD01000049.1 GCA_003503945.1 Clostridiales bacterium
TCATATATGACTATAACTGTCAAGTTTTAGTGATAGAATATAATCGTAAAGTAAAGGAGGACGAAATTATGACGTTTACGGCTTATATCGAAAGACAGAAAAGGATAATAAGGGACAGGCACGAGGGCGAAACTTTCCTCATAAACAGGGGCGAGGTTATCGCGCTGACCGAAACCGACAGAATATTTTACGATTTAAACTCTTTAAAAGGGCTCAACACAAACGAAAGGCTGAGCGTGCGCCGCAGCAAGGCGCACGCGTAATAAAAAGCGCCCGACCGTTTCGGTCGGGCGCACATTTTATTTACGCTTTGATAAGCTCTTTTACGGCAGCCTGCATTTTTTCGAGCGCGGCTTCCGCGTCCGCCTTGTGGTGCGCCTTTACGGAGAAGTAAATTTTGAGCTTGGGCTCGGTGCCGGAGGGACGCACGCAGATAAAGCTTCCGTTTTCCAGCTCGTAATAAACGCAGTTGGTGAGGGGGGAGCCTATCGGCGAGGTAGTGCCCGTGGCTACGTCGGTTTTAATGTTCTTCGAATAATCGCGCACGGTGGCAACGTCGTAGATATCGAATTTTTTGACGGGGTTTTCTTTGAGACCGTCCACTACCGCGTTCATATCCTTCATTGCGTTCAGCCCCTTGAAGGGTATAGAAATATTGCAGTCTAAAACGTATCCGTACGTATCGTAAATTTCATTGAGCCGCTGGTACACCGTCTTGTTTATCGAGGTGTAGTAGCAAACCATTTCCGCGCACAGCATAGAGGCGACTACGGCGTCCTTGTCGCGCGCGTGCGTGCCGCGAAGATATCCGCAGCTTTCTTCGAAGCCGAACACGAAGGTATTCGCGTGGTTCTTTTCCCAAAGCTTGATTTTTTCGCCTATGAACTTGAAGCCGACGGGCACTTCGAAAAGCTCGACGCCGAACTGACGGCAAATGGGTTTCGCCATTCCCGTTGTAACGAACGATTTTACGACCGCTGCGTTCGCTGGCAGCTGCCCTTCGTCTTTAAGCCTCGTTAAAATGTAGTCGAGAAGAAGTATGCCCACCTGATTTCCGCTCAGCGCCTCGAATTCGCCCGCGCCGTTTTTGACGGCGACGCCCAGCCTGTCGCTGTCGGGGTCGGTGCCGAAAACCACGGTCGCGCCTATTCTGTTGGCGAGCGCGATTCCCATTGCAAGCGTCTGCTTGAATTCGGGGTTGGGCACTTCCACCGTCGAAAAGTTCGTATCCTTTTTGGTCTGTTCCTCGACTACAGTGGCGTTTATTCCTATTTTTTTGAGTATAGTCGTCACGGGTATATAGCCCGAGCCGTGAACGGGGGTGTAGACGAGCTTCAAATCCTTGCCGCAGGTTTTAACCGCCTTTTTCGACAGGGTCAGCTTTTTCAGCTCCTTATAATATTTTTTGTCCACCTTTGGCGGTATCGGCTTTATAAACTTTTTAATCTGCTCGGCGGAGGGGGAGGGAATGCCCAGATAGTCCTCCGTCTTTTTGATGAAGCCGACAACCGTTTCGGTGTCCTCGGGGCTCATCTGCGCGCCGTCGGCGCCGTAAACCTTGTAGCCGTTGTATTGCTTGGGGTTGTGCGAAGCCGTAACCATAACGCCCGCAACCGTGTTTAAACACCTTACCGCAAAGGAAAGCATAGGCACGGGGTGCACGTCGCCGAAAAGGTGCGCCTTTATATTGTTGGCGGCAAGCACTTCGGCGGTCGCCTTCGCGAACTCGTCGCTTTTAAGCCTCGTGTCGTAGGATATCGCCACGCCGCGCTCCATAGCCTCTTCGCCCAGCGTTTTGATAAATTCGGCAAGCCCCTGCGTTGCGCGCCTTACGGTGTATACGTTCATCATGTTCGTGCCGTAGCCTATTATGCCGCGCATGCCCGCGGTGCCGAATTCGAGCTCGGCGCCGAACCTGTACTCTATTTCTTCGTTATTATCTTTTATTCCCGCAAGCTCAGCCTTTGCTTCGGCGTTCAGCCTTGCGTCGTTTAACCACTTTTCGTAAAGTTCGGTGTAATTCATAAAACTCTCCAAATAATTTACTATTAATAGTATATAATAAAAACTTTCCTCTGTAAAGGGGAAAGTTTAAAATTTTTCGTTTTTTTTAAGTTTTTTTCATTCGCCCTTGAAAAATTCCTCGCGGGTTAACACTTTTTCCTTTTCGGGTTTTATTATCGTGTTCTTGTCGATAAAGTATTTCAGCTCCTCTCTGTCATAGTAATTGACGAACTCGAAGCATACGAGAATGATGTAGCTTGCGGGGATAGTCAAAAGCGCGGCCGCGCCGAAGGTGAAGATTATCCCGCCGAAGTTGACGGCGATAATAAGAAGGCACAGCACGACGAAGTTTGCCATAACCTCGAATGTGTTTTTACCGCTTCTCGAAAAGGTTTTTACAATCGCCTGTTTCTGCCCGTTTTTGCCGCGGATAAGCGCGGGCAGCCAGTCGGAGGTAAAAGTCATTTTAACGCAGACTATAAAAATTATCGCGGTTACGAACAGGAAAATCTGTAAGGGAATAATAACGAACGGAAGCATTGCAAGCAGCCTGAATACGAGGAGGTACGCGCAGAAGTAGCATACCGTGTCGTATACGAATGACATCGGGGAATAGATAAGGCTGTATAAGGTTGCGGATTTAAGGTTGCGGATAAGCGTCACCATAAACGGCGAGTGCGCGCGAAGCGCCATTTTGTCGTTTACGACGGCTGCCGCGGCGTAGTTGCCCAGCCCCGAAAAGAATTTGGAAACAAGATAGACGGCTGAAACGCCCACAACCCCCCATACGATATTCGCGCGGTTGTCCGCGATAAGCCGCAAAAGCGACTCGAACGCTTCCTTTATCCTCTGCGTTGCTTCGGCGATTTCGGTGTTTCTGCCGTTTACGAGGTCGGCAAGGAAGTCTTTGACGCCGTTTATGAGGTTTGCGAAATCCGCCGAACCCGTAAGCCCGTTGACGAAGGGGTAAAGTATAGCCGTATAAAGGCAAGCGGTAATCACCCATATAACCAGCCTGAACAAAAGCTGCTTATATGTTACCGAAAAGTTGTCGATTAATACGTTAAGCGTGTGTTTGAATTTCATAATTAATTTATTCCGACATGTTTATATGTGAATTTCTCCCCGTTTACAACAAGGTATAAATAGCTCTTTCCTCCGAACCGCGACAGCGAGCCGGGGTTTAAAAGCGTAATGCCGTCTATTACGTCCTCGCGCGCTTCGTGGGTGTGCCCGTACAGCGCGATATCGCAGCCCAGCTCCTTCGCGCGGGCGGCAAGCCGTAAAAGCGTGGTCTTGACCGAATAGTTATGCCCGTGGCAGGCGAATATTTTTACGTTTTCGACGGTGATAACGCTTTCGTCCTCGCCGAATTTCAAATAAAAATCGCAGTTGCCGTTTATAAGTGTGGTTTTGGCGGGATAGCTTTTGCGTATTAAGCTCCCGTCGGAAGAGGTGTCGCCCAGATGTATAATATAATCGTTTTCGGCAAACATTCCGTCGAGGTCGCGTATAGCCTGCGCGTTGCCGTGCGTATCGGATAAAACTATGCAGGTTTTCATATCAGTCCTTTTTAAGCTTCGCCGCCAAATCGCACAGCGCGCGGTAGCGGTGCGAAACTTTGTTTTTCTCCTCCGCGCTCGCTATGCCGAAGCTTTTTTTTAGGTCGTCGGAGTAGAATATACAGTCGTAGCCGAACCCGTTCGAGCCGGTGTCCTTAAAAAGAATTTGTCCGTGCGTTTCGCCCTCGCCGAAATACTTCGTGCCGTCGGGGAGGTACAGGCACACCGCGCTCGTAAAGTGCGCGCTGCGGTTATTTTCGTTTTCGAGCTTTTTCAAAAGCAGCCTTCTGTTTTCCTCGTCGCCGCCGCCAGAAAACCGAGCGGAGTACACGCCGGGCGCGCCGCCGAGCGCGTCGACGCACAGCCCCGAGTCGTCCGCGAGCGCGGGCACGCAAAATTTTTCGGCAATGAACTTCGCCTTGATTTCCGCGTTTTGCTTAAAGGTTTCGCCCGTTTCGGGGATGTCACCGTCAAAGCCGAGGCTCTGCATAGGGATAATTTCGGCATTCGAAAAAATTTGTTTAATTTCCCGTATTTTATTCGCGTTGCCGCTTGCAACGACTATTTTTTCGAGTTTCATATATATTATTATACAATGTAGTTATAAAAATGTAAAGCGCAATTACCACTTTAAATTATGCAGCTGCCCTTCGGTTTTGAAGCCGCAAAAGTCGAGCTGCCGCAAACCCTCGTAAACGGCGATTGCGACCGAGTTGGAAAGGTTAAGGCTGCGCGTTTCGCCTATCATGGGTATCCTTAAACAGCTCTCCCTGTTTTTTAACAAAAGTTCCTCGGGCAGCCCCTTCGTTTCCTTGCCGAACACTAAAAAGTCGCCCTCTTTGAAATTCACGTCGCAGTGCCTATTTAGCCCCTTGGTCGTAAAATACCAGAAGCGGGCGGAGGGGAACGCCTTTTTCAGCTCCTCGAAGCAATCGTAATAAAATATTTGC
>DOCD01000106.1 GCA_003503945.1 Clostridiales bacterium
AGTCCTCGGGCGAGCCGTAGCGCGCGGTGGGCGCGAAGTAGCCCGTCACCTGATAGCCCCACGACGGGTCGAACGGGTATTCGCAGATACCCATTAATTCTATATGGGTGTAGCCCATCCACTTTACGTATTCGGCGAGCTCGTGCGCAAGTCTGCGGTAATCGAAATACTGGTCCTCGTCCCACTTAGACAAGTCCTTTTTCCAGCTGCCGAGATGAACCTCGTAAACCGCCATGGGCTTTTCGAGGAAGTTTTCGCCCTTCTTGCCCTTTCTGTATTCCTTGTCCGTCCATTTGAATTTATCGAGGTCGGCTACCACGGAAGCGTTTGCGGGGCGAAGCTCGGAGCGGAAAGCGTACGGGTCGATTTTATCCACCTCGGAGCCGTCCGCGCGGACGATATGATACTTGTACCTGACCCCCTCGCACATACCGGGAACGAACAGCTCCCACATGCAGTCGTCGACCTTTTCCATGACGTCGCGCCACGGCGTCCAGCCGTTGCCGTCCGATATCACGCATATCGCGCGGGCGTTGGGCGCCCACACCACGAAATGAACGCCGCTTACGCCGTCCACCGTCCTTAAATGCGCGCCCATCTTTTCATACAGCTCGTAATGCGTGCCGTGGTGAAAAAGATACCTGTCGAGTTCGCCGAAAAATTTGTTTTGCATTTTTATTCCCCCTTTTTTTAATCTTTGAATTTATAAGTGTACACGCAGCCCGATTTTTCGGGCAGAGTGACGAAAAGCCTGCCGTACCTGACTTCGGCTTCGCCGCCGCCTTCGTAGAAATCGAATCCGTCGTATAAAAATTCCCTGTTCATTGCCGTAAAGCGGGGCACGCCGAGCTCCCAGACGGGTACGCTTATCCGCAATTCCCCGTCGGAACAGTTGATTACTACCGCGGCGCAGTCGTTCGAATTGAACCTGCCGTAGGCAATAAATCCGTTGCCCGCGTCCAGCCGTTTTATGCTGCCCATTTTAATACAGTCGACCGACTTACGCATTGCGATAAGGCTTTTATGGTAGTCGATAAGCCGTTTAAATTCGTTTCCCCACGGATACGTGCGGCGGCTGTCGGGGTCGGTCCAGCCGACCTGCCCCGCTTCGTCCGCGTAATATATCCCCGGCGAGCCGGGCCACGTCATCTGGATAAGCACGGCGAGCGCCATAACGCGTATATCCGTGTTTTCGCCCGCGGCGTGCGGCCCCTTTGTTTTAAGCGTGCCGACCGTGCGGTTGGTGCGCGTCAAAAAACGCGAATGGTCGTGGTTGGAAAGCTGGTTCAAAGCCGAATCAAGCGAGGGGCGGGGAAATCTGGACATATTTTTAAACATCGCGTCGAAAAACGCGTTGCCGTCGTAAAGCTTATTGCCGTCGAATAAGGCGCTGTGCTTATCCATACCTGTCAGAAGCCAGGTTACGGGCTCCATAAACGCGTCGTAATTCATAACCGAATCCCACTCCTTGCCGTTAAACCAGCGCACGGGATTGCCGTAATGCTCCGCGAATATGAATGCGTCGCCGTTGGCGGCGCGCACCCTCTCCCTGAATTTCTGCCAGAATTTATGATTATATCTTTCGCTGTGCCCCAAATCGGCGGCGACGTCGAGCCGCCAGCCGTCGGCGTTGAACGGCGCAGATACCCACTTAGCGCCCGTTTCGAGGATATACTCTTCAAGCTCGGCGCTGTTTTCGTAATTGAGCTTGGGTAAGGTTACGTTATCCCACCAGCTTTCGTACTCGCTCTTTGCCTCGCGCGGCTTTTTGAATTTGAAATAGCTTCTGTACGGGCTCGTTGCCGACTGATAGGCGCCCTTTTGCTCGTACCCCTCTTTGTTGAGGTAAATCCCCTCTCTGTCGAGCCATTTGTTGAACGACCCGCAATGGTTGAACACGCCGTCCATAATCACGCGCATGCCGCGCGAATGGATATCCTCGACTAGCTCCGCGAAATATTCGTCGCTCTTTTCGAGGTTGACGGGCGAAATTACGCGCTTTATATACCTCGGGGCGTAACCGTTGTTATGCTCCCAGAACTGCATTCTATGGTCTAAATCTTCCTCTATGACAGCGAGATGCGGGTCGATATGCCCGTAGTCCTGAGTGTCGTATTTGTGGTTAGAGGGAGAAACGAACAGTGGGTTGAAGTATATCGCCTCGACGCCCAGCTCCTGCAAATAGCCGAGCTTTTGCTTCACGCCCTGCAAATCGCCGCCGTAAAAACAGCGCACGTCAAGCTCGTCGGGGAACTTGTACCACTCGCTGATTTTTTTGGAGTGACCGCCGAGGTAATAATATTCGTTGTCCTCCACATTGTTCGTGGGGTCGCCGTCGAAAAACCTGTCGGTGAATATCTGATAAAATACCGTGCCTTTCGCCCAGTCGGGGACTTTGAAGCCGGGCACGAAGCAAAAATCGAATTCGGGCTGGGCGTTTTCGACGCAACCCAGACGGTTGTAGGATATGCGCTCGTCGTCGTCTTCGAGAATAAAATAATAACTGACAGCCTTTTCGGGACAGGTAAAAGTAAGCGTGTAATAATCGAAAGCGGCTTCCGGCTTTGACGGAAGCTTATCCATATTTCTTTTTATTCCGTTTATTACCGTATACGCCTTCAACACGTCGTTTGAAAGCGTGCGGATTTTCAGCGTTACTTTGTCGCCCGCCTCCGGCTCGTACGGGGTTTTGAAGTCCGCGGTTTCGTCGGCGAATAAAGCTTTTCTGTTAATCATATCGAGTCCTTGAAATTGATTCGGGTTCAGGCAAAATAAAATTCAGACGGGTCTGCCTGACCGAACAGCCTATAAAATAATACCACGTTTTACAGATATTGTCAATATAGTTAAAGGAATTACGTTTAAACT
>DOCD01000012.1:0-1586 GCA_003503945.1 Clostridiales bacterium
AATCGTTTATACTCTCGGCGGAAGCTTTAATTATTTTACAGTCGGCTTTGCCGCAGGCGAGCGTTAAAATATTGTTGACGGCGATTTCCTCCGCGCAGTCCGCGCCCGCGCCGTCGGCGCAGATAACGTCGCGCACGTACCCCTTTACGTATTCCTTGCCGCGGAATTTTGAAATATTGTATTCGAAAATGCACCTCTTTTTCGCACGGCTGCGGATTAGGTACGAGTACTTAGCGCCGTTGAAAAACATAAGCTCAATCTTGCCGCTTTTAAGGCTTAAATGCGGAGAAAACTGCCTGACGGGTTTTACGCCGAGCGCGCCCTCTTCGAGCTCGAACACCGGTCTGCGGTTGCCCACCCCGAACGGCTCCAACATTTCTATTTCCCTCGCAAAGCGCGCGGAATACGCGCCCTCGAGCTTGCCGCTGACGTAGACGGTAGCCTCGAAGTCTGACGGGGAATAATTTGCGGCGAGGTAGTCGTCCATAGCTGTTTCGAGCCGCGAAAAATTTTCAACCTCAACGTTTACGCCCGCCGCCTGAGCGTGTCCGCCGAACTCCGCAATTAAGCCCGAACACGCTTTGAGCGCTTCGAAAATGTTTACGCTGTCGACCGAACGCGCCGAGCCTTTGAGCATATCCCCGTTGCGCACGAAGAGTATCGCGGGGCGGGAATATTCCTCCGCAAGGCGCGCGGCGACTATGCCGACAAAGCCCGTGTTCCAGCTTTCGTCCCACAGCATAATGACTCTGCCGAACGCGCCCTTTTCTTTAAGTTTGTTTTTCGCGCTCAAATACAGCTCGTCGCAGCACTTCTGCCTTTCGGTATTGTATGCGGTAAGCTTTGCGGCAAGGTCGAATATCGCGTTTTCGTCCGTTTCGGTGAACAGGTCGAGCGCGGAGCGCGCGTCGCCCATTCTGCCCGCCGCGTTTATTCTGGGCGCGATGCCGAATGAAATGGTCTGCGCCGTCGCGTCGCTTTCCGATTTGGCTATAAAATGCTTATACGAGCTGCGCGGCGAACGGTTTATCAGTTTCAGCCCCTCGTAAACAATGTCGCGGTTTTCGCCCGTGAGCGGAACGCTGTCTGCAACCGTAGCTATCGCGGCAAAATCGAGGTAACTGTACGCGCTTTCGCCGTTTAAAGCCACGCCCACCTTGAGTGCGACGCCCGCGCCGCAGAGGTTGTCGTAGATATAGCCGTCGTCGAATTTGGGGTTTACGCAGATACAGTCGGGGATTTTATCGGGCAGCTCGTGGTGGTCGGTGACAATTACCTCCGCGCCCTGTTCCTTTATGTACTCCACCTCTTCCGCGCCAGAAATGCCGCAGTCTACGGTTATGAAAAGCTGCGGAAAATGCTCGTCGAAAATCCCGTCTATCGCGTCTTTATTGAGCCCGTAGCCGTTGCGGCGTTCGGGGATATACACGACGGGGTCGATACCGAAATCCTTTAAAGCGCGCGACATTATAGTCGAGGCGCAAATTCCGTCCGCGTCGTAATCGCCGTAAACGACGACGACCCAGCCCTCGTCGCGGGCGAGGGTTATAAGCTCAACCGCTTCGCGCATACCGCTCATTTTAAAG
>DOCD01000012.1:1900-6246 GCA_003503945.1 Clostridiales bacterium
CTCATTTTAAAGGGCGAAATAAAATGCTCGCGCGAGGGGTTGACGAACGCAAGGATTTTATCCTTGTCGTCAATACCCCTGCCATAGAGTATTTTTACGGTGTCCTCCAAAAGCCCGCACTGCTTGGATAGGGCGGATATCTCATTCAATTGTCCTTCCGAAAATTCGTATTCGGGGATAATTTTTTTCATAAATATTTAAAAAGTCCAAAAAAGGGCGGGATAAAAAGCCCGCCCTTTTAAAATACGTTTACGCCTTTTTTGCGTTTTTATCGGTTGCTTTGAAATTATCGGCTATGCGCGCAAAACGTACATACACCGACGGCGTGAAGAACACCGTACCGTAAACCGCCGCAAGCGTTGCGAGTACCGCCGTCACGACGGTGCCGAGCGTCATCATCAGCGACATGGAACTTACAGACAAAAGCACTATAAGCGCAACCGCAGTAGCAAGCATAAATATCGAAGTTATTATTATATTCATAAGGCTTCCGCGCACGCTTGCGTCGACCTGCTCTGCGCCGTCGAGCGAAGCAAACTTTTCGTCTTTGAGGTTCGCGCGTAATTTACCGAATATCAGTCCGCAGCCGAGCATGGTCAAAATTACGCAAATCGCGCCGAACGCCACCGCAAATGAGCCGACGGGCACCCTCGTTATCGCAAGCAACGCGGTGAACACGGCAAGGTTGTGCACATCTGCAAGTAGCGCCGCGCAAGCCATCGAAAACCTGTATCTTATAGCAAAATAGATAAACTGGAAAGCCGCCGCGGACGCAAGCGCAATCGCGCCGAAGATAAGCGGCTTCGAGCCGCCGAGCTCGGTTTCCACTTCGTGGATATACGCGCTGCTTAAGTTTTCGTCACCCGAATTGAGCTTTTCGGCTATTTTTACGGCAACCGCGGAAAGCTTTTCCGTTTCCACGCTCTTTTCGAACTTGAAGGTTATTTCGCCGCCCTTGTCGGTTTCGCCGGAAACGCTGTTGAAATATTTAACCCCTGCGCATTCGAACTCGCCGTCGCAGATTTCAAGCACCTTTTCCTCGTCGGGGAAGTCGATATAAGCGTAGTCGACTACGACAGAGTTGAAGCTTTTATATTCCGCGCCGTAATTGAAGAACCCGCCCGCGACAAACTGGCAAACGAGCCCGACCGCAAGACCTATCGCAACGATAAGCGCGGATACGGCTATCATTATATGCATACCGGAAGAGAATTTAAACTTGTTCATCGTTCAGTTCCTCCCTCGTAAAACCGCCGAATTTGAATTTATCCCTTACGGGCGAAGAAATTACGTACCACATAAACCTTGTGAACCAGAACAGTACGTACGAAGCAACGGTAGCGATAAAGAATATCAGTCCGCACGCCGCGAGCTCGCCCACGCAGATAAGCGCAAGCATTATAGCCGCCACGACGAACACCGCGTGAAGCTCGAGTATGCCGAAAAGCGTTGCCTTGTAGCCCGATTTTACGGACGACTGCATCGTTTTGCCTTTTTTGGTTTCGCGGCGAACCGCCTCGAAAAGCGCGAAGTTCGAGCCGCAGACGAGCGCCAGACCCAGAACGAGGGTGAACGCGCCCGCAATGGTTACTTCGATTTCCAGAATCATGCAAGCCGTTATCATGGTGAGGGCGTAAATTACTATCATCATCGTATTTACGAGCCCGAGTTTCTTGTATTTTACTATCGAATAAACTATCGCCGCCGCAACTATGATAAATAAGGTTACCATAAGGAATATCGCGGACAGCCCGCCCATAGGCGCGCTCATATAAATAACGTCGAGGTTGTCGTCCGTATTGTAGTCAAGCATAACCGACTTACCGTTCGCAACCGAGTTTAAAACGATTGCAAAGTCCTGCGCGACCGATTCGCCGTTGGGTACGGTTATATAAAAGCTCTTTTCGTCGATCGCCGCGTCCAGAGAAAGCGACAAAAGTTCCGCTTCGCCCACGTAAAAATCTATCGCCTTGTCGTTTTCCGCCTGAACTACAGCCGCAGACATCGTTTTGAACTGCTCTCTGCCAACGCTCGTAAGGTTTACCTTGACGGCATGGTTGCCTGCCGCGGAAATCTTCTGAAAGCTTTTAAAATACGTCGTAAGGTCCGCCGTAATGGGCGTAAGGATATTGCTGTTGTTCACTTTCCCGACTTCCGAGTTGCGAAGCGACAGCTCGCCGTTATACGCGAGGTACTGTATCGACCTGCTTATATCGGTCGTAACCTCCGAACGGGTGGACGACGAAAGGTCTTTATACTCGGCGTAAGTGAAACCCGTGGGGACTTCCACCCTCAGCGTAAAACCGTCGGAAACGGCAACCGAATAGTCGGAATAGCCCTTTTGGTCGAAGCGGGCGGAAATAACCTCCGCGTCGTTTTTGACCTTTGCCTTGAACTTTTCTGCCGCGTCCTCCTCTTCGCCGAGGACTTCCTTTTCGATGTAAACGCTGCCGAACTGCTTATACTTGTCTTTGTAGTTACTAAGCTTGTCCTCGTCGTTTTCGGGTTTGCCCGCCTCGAAATCCGCTGCGGAAATAACGCCCTCGGGATAGAGCACCGCCGAGGCGCGCCCCGTAAAATCGCCGCCCAGCCTTATGGCGGACATAAACGAATTGTATCTCTCGACGCCGTTACTGCCGGGCACCCCGAAAGATACCGTGGCAAAAAACGCCATAACCACGATTGCGGCAACGAGTATCGCCGTTATTACCGCCGATTTTATTTTGCCCATTTATATACTCCTACATATGTTTAGCTTGATATTTAACTTCTATATTATATATAAAAAACTTTCGCCCGTCAATTAATTATTCTTGTATCAACGACATTTAAAAGGTTTTTTTTAACTTTTACGCGATTTTTTTTGCGCAAGAACGTGCATTCCGCACTCTATGCGCTTCTTCATCATAGCGCACGTGGCCTTGTAAGGAGTGTTCATATCGCCCGTAAAATGATAGTTGTTCGCACTGCAACCGCCGCTGCAAATAAACTTTGCGAAGCAGTCGCCGCACTCCTTGCGCGTAAACAGGCAGTTCGACGCAAACTTATCCCTTATGGCGGGGTCGAGCTTGCCCTCGTAAACGTTGCCCATAAGGAAATCCTTTTCCCCCGCAAACTGGTGGCAGGGATAAATATCGCCGTTGGGCACGACCGAAAAATATTCGTTGCCCGCGCCGCAGGCGGAAACCTTTTTCTGCAAGCATACGCCGCCTTCGAGGTCGATATTGAAATGGAAGAAATTGAAGCCCTCGCCCTTTTCGTATTTTTCGAGGTACTTGTCGCAAAGGTTTTCGTATTCGGCGCAGATTGCGGGCAAATGCTCGTCCTTAATCGCAAGGTCGTCGATGTCGGTGACGACGGGCTCCATAGAGATGCTGTCGAAGCCGTTTTCGGCAAGGAATATTACGTCGTTGGAAAAATCGAGGTTTTTCGAAGTGAACGTGCCGCGCACGTAATAGCTTTTATCCCCGCGCGAACGGACGAACTTTTTTATGTTGTTTATAACGAGGTCGAAGCTGCCTTTGCCGTTTTTCGTCTTTCTTATCGCGTCGTGCACTTCCTTTCTGCCGTCGAGGCTCAAAACCACGTTTTCCATTTCGCGATTGAAAAAGTCGATTGCGTCGTCGTCGAGCAAAAGCGCGTTGGTCGTTGTGGTGAACAGAAACTTTTTGCCCGCCTTATCCCCGCGCTCCCTTGCGTACGCAACTACCTTTTTAATAGTGTCGAGGCACATTAAAGGCTCGCCGCCGAAAAAGTCGGCTTCGAGCACCTTTCTGTTGCCGCTGTTTTCTATCAGAAAATCTATTGCCTTTTTCGCCGTTTCGAGGCTCATAAACTCCCTCTCGGAGTGGTACGCGCCTTCGTCGGCAAAGCAATACCTGCAACGGAGGTTGCAGTCGTGGCAGATATGCAGGCAGAGCGCCTTTACCTCGGACGACTTTAAGGGATAGGTTTTAACCTCTTCCTTAAAAAGGAGCCCTTTACTTTTCAGCTCCTCGATATCCTTTAAAATTTCGGCTTTCTTCTCTTCGGAAAGCGAGGGCTTATCCCCGCCCTCGTATTCGGCTTTCAGAAAGTCGGCGGTGTCCTTGTCGCACTCGTGCAGGCTGCCGCTGCCCGTATCGTATATGTAATAAGTATCCTTATAATTAAAAACGTGTATCATATTTCCTTAATAATCGGCTTCCTGCGGGGAAAGCACGCCGAATCGCGAAGTTTATTATAATTTATATTTCGCTGATTAGAAACGAGCAAGTCAAGGCGCTTGCGGATTTGCCGACGGGCGCGTACAAAGAAGTACGTAACCGAGGCAAAACGCAAAAGCAACGCCGAATCGCGAAGTTTAT
>DOCD01000012.1:6548-6988 GCA_003503945.1 Clostridiales bacterium
GCAACGCCGAATCGCGAAGTTTATAATCAGCGAAAAAAAGCAGGCAGAGAATTCTGCCCACCTTTCGATTTACTTATTCTTTTCGGGATTTTCTTCTCTTGTAATTCTTTCGCAGCTCTGGTTGCCTACCGTGCAGCTGGTTTTACATGCCGACTGGCAGGTGCTTCTGCATTCGCCGCAACCCGTAACTTTCTTTTCGCGGGGGCTGGATATAGTTTTAATCATATCATTCATTCTCCTTAGGCGTTTTTATTATATAAATTATTATAAAATACGCAGAGGAAAAAATCAAGTGATTTCAGGCGTTCTTTTTGATATTTACGGCAATTATGCCCGAAACCCCGCCCGCAACGACGCCGAGAAGCAGCTCTATCGCGAACTTCCAGCTTATGGAAAGCGACAGCGAAATAAGCCCGTACAGGAGGTAGGTTAAAACCACG
>DOCD01000035.1:0-421 GCA_003503945.1 Clostridiales bacterium
GCGGGTATTCAGCCCGATTGCGTGGTGGTCGTAGCAACCGTTAAGGCGTTGAAGCTTCACGGCGGAGCGGACAAGTCGGGACTTTCGGAAGAAAATTTACCCGCGCTCAAAGCGGGGCTTCCCAATCTTTTAAAGCACGTTGAAAACGTCAAAAACGTATTCAAAAAGCCTTGTTTGGTCGCTATGAACAGATTTGCAACCGATACCAAAGCTGAAATAGAAGAGGTGCTTTCCGCCTGCGAAAAAGCGGGCACGCACGCCGTGTTTACCGACGTATTTTTGAACGGCGGCGAGGGCGGCAAAGAGCTTGCCGCCGCCGTGATAGAGCAATGCGACAAAAAGAGTGAATTGCACTTTGCCTACGATTTGAACGACGGAATTGTGAAGAAGATAGAGGACGTAGTCAAAAATGTATACGGGG
>DOCD01000035.1:664-922 GCA_003503945.1 Clostridiales bacterium
CGTAGTCAAAAATGTATACGGGGGCGACGGCGCGGATTTTTCCGAAACCGCGCTTGCCAAAATCGAACAGATAGAAAAACAGGGCACAAAGGGATTGCCCGTTATTATAGCGAAAACGCAGTATTCTTTATCGGACGACGCAAAAAAGCTTGCCCGCCCGACGGGCTTCAGAATATTTGTGCGCGATGTCATTTATAAGGGTGGCGCAGGGTTTATCGTAGCGGTCGCAGGAGAAATAATGCTCATGCCTGGGCTCGG
>DOCD01000035.1:1273-1979 GCA_003503945.1 Clostridiales bacterium
AAGGTTCCTTGCGCGGAGCATATCGATATCGACGAAAACGGAAAAATAACGGGTTTATCTTAAAATAGAGAGGAGAGTATATGAAACTACCCGAAGCATCAAACTTTATAGAACAAATTATCAACGAGGAGCTCGAAGCGGGCAAATTCGAAAGCCGCGGGAATAAATTACAGGTGCGCTTTCCGCCCGAACCGAACGGTTACCCGCATATAGGGCACGTTAAGGCAATTTGTATAAATTTTGCCGTAAAGGAAAAGTACGGCGCAAAGCTCAATCTGCGTATGGACGACACAAACCCCGCAAAGGAGGATTACGAGTATGTAAACTCTATTATCGACGCGATAAAATGGTTGGGGTTTGAGTACGACAAGCTTGTTTTTGCCTCCGATTATTACGACAGAATGTACGAAATAGCGGAAAAATATATACTCGACGGAAACGCATACGTGTGCGATTTGTCCGCCGAAGAGATTTCCGCGACGCGCGGTACGCTCACTCAGGCGGGAACGCCTTCCCCGTACAGAGACAGGAGCATCGAAGAAAACCTTAAATTGTTCCGCGAAATGAAAGCGGGAAAATACCCCGACGGGGCTAAGGTTTTGCGCGCGAAGATAGATATGGCTTCGCCTAATATAAATATGCGCGACCCGGTAATTTATCGTATAGCGCGCGTTCCTCATTACCGCACGGGCGATAAGTGGTGCAT
>DOCD01000035.1:2280-3986 GCA_003503945.1 Clostridiales bacterium
GATAAGTGGTGCATCTATCCTATGTACGATTTCGCACACCCCGTTTCCGACGCGATAGAGGGGATAACCCATTCATTATGTTCGCTCGAATTTGAAAATCATCGTCCTTTATATAACTGGTTCGTCGAGAAGGCGGGCTTCGAAAAGCCTTTGCCCCGTCAGATTGAGTTTGCAAGGCTCAATATTTCTAATATGCTTATGTCTAAGCGATACCTCAAAAAGCTTGTCGACGAAGGCGTGGTGCGCGGCTGGGACGATCCGCGTATGCCTACAGTCGCGGGGCTGAGAAACCGCGGCGTTCCGCCCGAGGCGCTCAAAAAATTCTGTTCCGACGTAGGGGTTGCAAAGGCGTATTCGGTGGTCAGTCAGGCTCAGCTCGACAGTTGTATCCGCGACAACCTCAACGTAAATGCAGAGCGCGCAATGGCGGTAATAAACCCCGTAAAGCTTACTATTACGAACTACAACGGCGAAGAAACCGTCACTTTCGACAAAAATCCCATGGCCGAGGACGGCGGTAAGCGGGATATTAAGTTCTCGGGGACAGTATATATAGACAAGGACGACTTTGCGTTAAATCCTCCCCCGAAGTACAAACGGCTTTTTAAGGGCGGTACGGTTCGTCTTAAAAGCGCTTATATCGTCCGCTGCGACAACGTCGTGCTTGACGAAAACGGCGAAGTAAAGGAAATTCTGTGCACTTATTTTCCCGAAACGAGAAGCGGCTCGGACAAGCCTTCCGAAATTAAAGCTAAGGGCGTTATTCAGTGGGTAGACGCAAAATACGGCGTCGACGCCGAATTCAGACAGTACAGACCTTTATTAACGGACGAGCAGTATCCCGATCAGGATTATGCCGAAAGAATAAACAAGGACAGCGAAATTATTCTGCACGGCAAAGCCGAACCCTGCCTTTTCGAAAGCGAGGACGGGAAGCCTTTCCAGTTGTTGCGTACGGGGTACTATAAAAAGTGCATGGATAACGGCGTGTTCGTGCTTTCGGAAATTGTTTCGCTTAAAGACAGCTTTAATAAATAACCCGCGAGGTGTTAATGAATATTGTCAGTATAATAATTATTGCCGTAGTAAGTCTTTTCACCGTAATCGGCGCCGTTGTCGGCACCGTAAAAGGGTTTACGAAGGTGAAATCATGGGCGGCGGAATTGCTTTTAACGGGAGTAATTACGATAGCCGTATCGGGGTTGGTTTCGTCTAAAACAGACGGCTCCGTCGCCGCGATAGTATCGTTAAGCGTCGCCGTTGCGCTAGTATGCGCCTTTATGCTTGTATTTGCAGTGCTTAAAAAAGCGTTGAATAAAAAAATCGAGAAGCGTAAGGAGCTTTCGTATTACAAGCAGTACGACGAACGCGAAAATAATACCGAACAGATTTTACAGGCAATAGGTACGGAAGATAAAAAAACATACGATAAACTCACAAAGAAGAAATTCAAGCAGTCGGGAGGGGTGTGGAGCATTCTCGACAGAGTGTTCGGCGCGATTTGCCTTGCGCTGAAAGGCGCGGTAATATCTGGGCTTATTATTGCGGTTTCTCTCGTTATTCTCGACTTTACGCGGCTACCCGCAGAGGGCGGTAAATTATACGATTTATTTGGCGGAATTTACCAAAGCGGATTATGGGCGTTTTTCAAAAACTATATTTTCGATTTTTTAATTATAGGACTGATAACCCTATGTATAAAAAAC
>DOCD01000130.1:0-319 GCA_003503945.1 Clostridiales bacterium
AAAACAAAAAAAGAAAAACAAAAAAGGCGATACGACCAAAAGGCGAACGGGTGATTTTCTTGCCGTTAAGGATTTTAATCTGGAAATCGAAGACGGCGAGTTTGTCGTGTTTGTAGGTCCGTCCGGCTGCGGGAAATCGACTACGCTGAGAATGATAGCGGGGTTGGAAGATATATCCGCAGGCGACCTGTACATAGGCGACCGATTTGTTAACGATGTCGAGCCGAAGGACAGGGATATTGCTATGGTTTTTCAGAACTATGCGCTTTACCCTCATATGACGGCGGGCGAAAATATTGCATTCGGATTAAGAATGCGA
>DOCD01000130.1:583-1196 GCA_003503945.1 Clostridiales bacterium
TAAAACGGCAATCTTGTTAAATCTATTGATAAAAAGAAAATAGCCGAAGTCAGACGCGGTTTAAAAACGGTAATTGCAGATTTGCGTTATGCAGAAGAAAGCGATACCGAGGCGGTTTTTAAACGCAAACTTCTTGTTATTAAAGACGAATATTTACTTATGCTTTCAAATAAAGCAAGCGAAATTGAGAATAAGCAAGGCGAAGAACTCAAAGCAGTGAAAGCAAAATACGCCGAAACGGAAAAAGAAATTTCGGACAAAGTAAACAAAGTTCTTGCTGCGCAGAAAGCCGCAATAAAAGTTATCAGATTGAAATATGCGGGAAAAGATGCGACGGAAGCACAAAAACTTGCCGAGAATCTTGCCAAAGGTGTTGGGGTTGACCTTTCGGAAGTATCTGAAAGCGAGATAAGGCTTGCTCTTGCGGAAAGGAAGAAAAAACTCGAACGCGATTTGGAGTATTACAAAACCACTCCGGTACAGATGTATGTTTATAAGCATATACCGAAAGAGGAAATTGAAAAGAAGGTTAAGTGGGCTGCGGAAATTTTGGGCGTTACCGAGCTTTTAGATATAAAACCGAAAGCGATGTCAGGCGGACAGAGACAGCGTA
>DOCD01000130.1:1478-4989 GCA_003503945.1 Clostridiales bacterium
TGTCAGGCGGACAGAGACAGCGTATCGCGCTTGGTCGTGCGATAGTGCGCGAGCCAAAGGTTATGCTTTTGGATGAGCCGCTCTCCAATCTCGACGCTAAGCTCAGAACATCCATGCGCTCTGAAATAGTAAAGCTTCACATCTCTCTTAAAACCACGTTTATTTACGTAACCCACGATCAGGTGGAAGCAATGACAATGGGTACGAGAATAGTCGTAATGAAGGGGGGAATCATTCAGCAAACGGATAGTCCCACAAATCTTTTCGATTATCCCGTAAATAAATTTGTTGCAGGGTTTATAGGCACTCCTCAAATGAATTTCTTTGACGTAACTATAAAGAAAGTCGGGCACAAATTACACGTCGGATTTATGAATGGGGAAACGCAGGATTATAACCTCTCGGAAATGCGCGATATAATGCCGGAATATCTTGACGGGGCGGAACACGAAGCTACGCTTGGTATCCGCGGTGAAAACGTAAGAGTGGACGAAAAGGGAATTACCGCAGAACTGTCTATTAAAGAAATACTTGGCAACACTACGCAGATGTTTGTAAAACTTTCGCCCGAAGGCGCAGACAGCGTTGTTTGTATTAACGAGCGCAACGACTATAAGCCGGGTGATAAACTTAAAATTTTATTCGATGAAAAACGTATTCACTTGTTTGACAGGCAAACCGAGCTTTGTATTATGACGAGAGGTTTCGGTAATAAAAATGAGATTTAAAGAGTGGCTTAAATTTTTCGGACTGAGTTTTTTTTCCGATAAACAAGCGTCTTCTGCTACTAATTTCGGGTTTATCGTAATCGTCTTAAACATAGTTCTTGCGTTTGTGTTCTTTTGGGGTGGTTATTACGCTACCGACGTTGTTCCCTTTTCCGCTCATTATAACGCGGCAAGCGCTTATAGGGAATTTATAGACAACGCATTTCAGACCAATTCGATAGAACTAAGGATAGAGAACAGTACGGCTGTTTGTAATAAAAAAATTAACAGCTAGAACTCGGACGAAGCCTATAAAAAGAACGGTTATAATCTGATAGTCGACACGCGCCCTTCCGATATGCTTATAGAGTTTACACAGGTTGGAGTAAAAGGTGAAACCGAAATAAGTTACGAAGAATATCGACTGTTAGACGATACTCAAAAAAAAGAGTATAAAGTTGAAACGCGCTATACGGACATCCGTTTTGAATTTACCGACGAGGCCGTAGAAACGTATGAAAACTTTTTAAGCACCGATGATAAGTCAAAAACGCAGTACGAGGAGCTTAATAAATCGGCGGACGACTATAACGAGCAGCTTTATTATCTTTACGTCAAGCATTATTATGTCTCTGTAACTTCGATACTACGCGGTGCAAAGGCTCCCGTGTTGCGCGACTACTATTATAAAAACTATATTTCCGACGGTAATGCGTATTATCTTTACGTGTTTGACGATATGATAGCAGGTTTTTTTAAAACCGACGCAAATTTGCCGATAGTATTCGGGGGCTATTTTAAGAATTGTAAAGACGGTCAGATAACGGATATTCACGGATTAATAAAGGACGTATATTACGACACGGCGGGTTATACTTCCGTTTCATATTTTTTAAGCTCAATGTCATTATTGCCTATGATTATATTGATTCCGTTAATATTTGCGTTCGTTATGTGGGGAATGGGTAAGGCTGTAAAAAACGGTTGGGTAAAAGCTTACGGAGGATGTTTGAAAATAATATATTCGTTCGTTTGGGTTTCTGCCTTTATAACGGCAATAGTGATTTTCGCACTTGGTTGGGCGGTCAGTGCAAGGTTACTGTATTCGCTTATTCCCGTTATATTCGGCGGTGTACTGCTTGCCCGTATCATTGTTTATTGCGTCGTAACGGCGGTAAAAAATGCAAAACGGATTACAAGCGCAGAGCAAAACAATAAAGATATTTTTGGGGATAATTTATGAAACTGAAATTCAAGACACTTTTAATTATGGGTTTAATGGCTATTTTGACGGTTGCGTTTGCAGGTAGCGCAGATAAACCTGACGGCGGCGACGATGCCGATAATTACGGAACGCTGACTATCGAAGATCCTGCGGTATATATTACCGAAAGCAAAGCTTACACTTTTTCCGAAATAGAACCCGTTTTTTCCAACCCGGACAAAGCTGAATTGCTAACTTATACTTATGATACTGCCGACATCAAAATAGAGAACGGCATAGTTATACCGTTAAAACGGCAGGATAAGCGGGTAAACGTTCGGGCGAAAAGCGAACATTTCAATGTGGTATTTGGCGTTGAAGTAAAGTATCTGCGTTTTGAGGGTCAAATATATAATGTATCCGAATATAAGCAGGCAATAGATTCGCGCGTCGCACAATGTAAAGCCGTAACTGCGGATACTACGCTTTTTATCGGCGACAGTTTTATGGACGAGTATTTTATCGGCGATTATATGCAGACGTATGCTCAGGATAAAGAAATAATATGTGCAGGAATCGGCGGAACGACATCCTATCAATGGGAAGCTGTTTACAAAAAAATCATCGGTGCAACCGCTCCGAAAAATATAGTGCTGAATTTAGGCGTAAACAATTTCTATAACGGACGGTATATGTCGGAGGATACGACAGACAGTTTAAAGCGGTTGTTTATGCTTTTACATTCAAGCTACCTTTCAAGCAATGTCTATTGGTTTAATATAATTCAAAGCACGAATTCCGATTTTATTACGTCGTCGTCGCGTGTAACCGAAACAAATAGTGATTTGACCGTTTGGTGCGAAAAATACGATTGGATAAATTATATCGACGTATGTTCAAAAATAACCGAATCCGATTTGCGTGAAGATAAACTTCATCCGAAAACAGAAAGTTATGACATTTTCACCGGCGCTTTGCTCGAAGCGGGATGTGAGATTGTTAATAAAAAATAATTAAGGAGAAAAATGATGAGAAAAAAATTTTCTTTAATGCTTGCCGTCTGCCTCGTCGCTGCGTCTATACTGTCTTTTGCCGCTTGCGGTAAAGTTGACGAATACGCGCTTTCCGCATACAGGGGCGAAAACAAGGACGCAAAAGGCAACACTGTTTACAATACGTCGCTGTTTTACAGCAACGTGATTCAGCAAGGGTACCCCGATCCGCAGGTGCTTGACGATACTGCTCAAAGCGGTAAATATTATCTTTACGGTACGTCGGGGAATTTTGCGGCAATGCGTTCGGAAAATCTTGTGGATTGGGAACACGTAGGACCTACTTTTCCGAGAGATAAACAGGGCGACGACGTTATAAAATCTACAAACGATAACAGTTGGGCGCCCGAAGTTGTTTACGACAAAGACGCAGACGACGGCGAGGGCGGAAAAGGTCTTTACTATTTGTTTTTCAGCTCTACGCCCGATTATGAAAATACAACGTGGAATACCGTTGACGATACTCAAAAAGGCGTGGTCGGCAACGCTTGTAAGTACAATATGTACGTAGCCACCTCAAAGAGTCCCGAAGGACCTTTTATGATGGT
>DOCD01000121.1 GCA_003503945.1 Clostridiales bacterium
TTCCCCCGCTCGGGGAAGGCTATATTATTGTAATATAGCTTTTATTCTCTTTATACCGGCAGACACGTTTTCCTGCTTGGCAATTTTAAACGTGCCGAGCTCGCCCGTGCTCTTTACGTGGGGGCCGCCGCATATCTCTTTGGAAAACTCGCCGATTGAATAGGTCTTTACCGTATCGCCGTATTTGCTGTCGAAAACGCCGACGAAGCCGCCCTCCCGCGCGCTTTCGAGGCTCATTTCTTTCATTACCACGGGCACGTTGTTTTTAATCTGCTCGTTTACGAGCCTTTCAACCTCGGCAACCTCTTTATCGGTAAGCTTCCTCGAAAAGTTGAAGTCGAAGCGCAGCCTTTCCTCGTTTATGTTGCTGCCCTTTTGCTGAATATCGGGCGAGCACACTATTTTGAGCGCCGCGTTTAAAAGGTGGGTCGCGGTGTGGTATCTCGTCGCCGCCTCGGAGTGGCTTTCGAGCCCGCCCTTGAACTGCCCCGCGGCGAGCACGCGGCTTTTTTCGCGGTGTTCGAGGAAAGCCTCGTCAAAGCCCTTTTTATCCACCGAAAGCCCGCGCTCCGCGGCAAGCTCTTCGGTGAGCTCTAAGGGGAAGCCGTAAGTATCGTAAAGCCTGAACGCCTGCTTCCCGCCTATAACGGTTTCCTTGACGTATGCGGGATTGCTCTTCGACATAAATTCGTTTTTGCGTTCGAGCGAGGTCACGCATTTTTCGAATTCTTTAATGCCCTGCGCGAGCGTCGCCTCGAACCTGTCCGCTTCCTTCTTGATTTCGTCGAGAATATATCCCTCCTTCTCTTTCAAAAGCGGGTACGCCTCGCCGTAAACTTCGTTTATGAAAATACTCGCCGCGCCGAGCATGGCGTCGCCGTTTAATTCGAGCTGGCGGCAATAGCGGATTGCGCGGCGCATGAGCCGCCTTAAAATGTAGCCCGCGCCCGTATTCGACGGCAGTATGCCCTGCTCGTCGCCGATAAGCATTACGGTCGTGCGGGTATGGTCGGCGATAATGCGCATAGCCTTTTGCGCTTCGCCGCCGTCGTCGTACTTCTTGCCGCTCACCTTTTCGAGGTACGAAATAACGGACGAGAACAGATCGGTCTTATATCCGTCCGAAAGCCCGTTCAAAAACAGCAGCATTCTGTCGAAGCCGAAGCCCGTATCCACGTTTTTGTTTTCGAGCGGAATATAGCCCGTTTCGGTCTTTTTGTACTGCATATAAACGTCGTTGCCTATTTCAACGTAGTCGTCGGGGAATACGGGGTTCGCCTTGCTGTCGTCGAGCGGATAGAACCACTCGTTGTCGGGTCCGCAGGGCGTGCCGACGGTGCCTTCGAGCTCCCACCAGTTATCCGACTTGGGAAGATAGAAAACGCGGCTTTTATCTATGCCGAGCCCCTTTAAAAGCTCCGCCGTCTGTTCGTCTCGCGGGGCAGATTCGTTGCCCTCGAAAACGGTTACGCACAGCTTGTCCTTATCCAGCCCGAAAACCTTTGTAAGTAGCTCGAACGTCCACGCCGTCTTTTCCTTTTTGAAATAGTCGCCCAGCGACCAGTTGCCCATCATCTCGAAGAAAGTGAAGTGCGACGCGTCGCCGACCGAGTCGATATCGACAGTCCTGACGCAGCCCTGCACGTTGCAAAGACGCTTGCCCAAAGGGTGCTTTTTCCCGAGGAGATAGGGCATAAGGGGCTGCATGCCCGCCACGTTGAACATAACGCCCGTGCTGCCGTCGCCAATAAGCGAAACCGCGCCCACGTTGACGTGCCCCTTGCTTTCATAAAAACTCAACCACTGCTGCCTTAACTGCTTTGAAGTTATTTTCATAATAAACTACCTTATTTCTTATTTACGGTATAACCGTCTTTAGTATCCTTTACCTCGTAGCCGAGCGCCGCGAGCTGCGCGCGGAGGGAATCCGCCTCCGCCCAATTTTTATCCCGCTTCGCCTGCCAGCGCCTTTCCGCAAGGGAAGCAACCTCTTCGGGCACTTCCTCCGCTTTTGCGCCGTAACGCGCGAGGTACTCCTCCGCGTCCGCCTTGAAAAGCCCCAGAAGCGAATAGGTTTTTCTTATCTGCAAAACGTCGTCCGCGGCGGTTTTATCGCCCGCGGCAAGCTTTTTGGAAATTTCCTTAAACAACCCGAACAGATCGGACAGCGCGAGCGCGGTGTTGAAGTCGTCGCTCATAACCGCGTCGAACCTCTCGTCGATTGCCTTGTTGCCGTCCTTACCCTTGCCGAAAGCCTTTTCGGTTTTCGCTATCACGTTATAGAAGCCTTCGAGGTGCTTTTCGGCTTCGTCGAAAATCCCGTCGGTGATATTTATGTCGTTGCGGTAATTAGTCCCGAGCAGTGCGAATTTTATCGCCTCCGCGGAATATTTTTCAAGCAAATCTTCCAGAAGAAGGCTGTTGCCGAGGCTTTTTGACATCTTCTGCCCGTTCACCTTTATGAGCCCGTTATGCGTCCAGTATTTCGCGAACTGCTTGCCCGTCAAACTCTCCGACTGGGCAATTTCGTTTTCGTGGTGAGGGAAAATAAGGTCTCTTCCGCCGCCGTGAATATCTATTTGGTCACCGAACGCTACGCGGTTCATTGCCGAGCACTCTATATGCCAGCCCGGTCTGCCCTTGCCCCAGGGCGAATCCCAGCAGATTTCCCCCGCCTTTGCCGCCTTCCACAGCGCGAAGTCCGCGGGGCACTTTTTCTCCTCGTCGTTTTCCACGCGCACGCCGTCGAGCATGTCCTCCACGGAACGGTTGGAAAGGCAGCCGTAGCCCTTAAAGCTTGTAACGTCGAAATACACGTCGCCGTTATTCGCCGCGTATGCGTGTCCCGACTCGATGAGTTTTTGTATAAAATCCTGAATATTTTCTATATTTTCGGTGGCTTTGAGCCAGACGGTAGGGTCGTCCACCTCGAACTTACGCATTATTTTATCGATTTTTTTTATCATTTCGGCTGCGTAAACGTCGGCGGGGATACCCGTTTCCTTGCTCTTAGCTATAATTTTGTCGTCGACGTCGGTGTAGTTGCGGGCGTAGGTTACCTCATAGCCCTGCTTTTCGAGGAATTTGCGCATTATATCGTAGATAAGCGCCTGATAGCCGTGACCTATGTGCGCCTCGCCCGATACGGTTATGCCGCACGCGTACATTTTTACCTTGCCTTTTTCAAGCGGCGCAAACTCTTCCTTTGCGCGGTGCAGCGTATTATAAATTTTCACCGTATTTTTCCTCCAGCTCCTTTATTCTCTCTTCGAGGGCGAAAGTCCGCTCGCGCAGCGCGCATATTTCGGAAAGATAAGGGTCGCCCTTTTCCTGAACGAGCTCGTCGCCCGTCTTTTCGCCGCAAATCCTAACAACTCTTCCGGGCACGCCCACGACCGTGGCGTGCGGCGGTACGTCCTTTAAAACCACCGCGCCCGCGCCTATTTTCGCGCCGTCGCCGACCTTTATATTGCCCAGAACCTTCGCGCCCGCGGAAATAACGCAGTTTTCGCCGATTGTGGGGTGGCGTTTGCCGCTTTCCTTACCCGTGCCGCCCAGCGTGCAGCCCTGATAAATCACCGTGCCCGTGCCCACTTCCGCCGTTTCGCCTATGACGACGCCGTGCCCGTGGTCTATGAACACGCCCGGCGCGATTTTCGCGGCGGGGTGGATTTCGATACCCGTAAGAAATTTACAGAACTGCGAAGTCATTCGCGCAAGCAGCTTTAAGTGCATTCTATAAAGTCTGTTCGCCCAGCGGTGCCACGACAAAGCGTGCACACCCGAATAGGTGAGCCAGATTTCGAATTTATTACGCGCGGCGGGGTCGTTTTTCTTTGCCGCCGCTATATCCATACGCAGTCTTTTAAAAAACATAATCACAAAAACCGCGCGCAATTATTGCGCGGTCGTTATTATTATATGTTTAGTAAAGGTTAAATGCAAGCGATTTTGAGCCCGTGAATCAAGCAATTAACGGCAGTTGGGATATTATGTAAAAAAATAACAAATTTTAGGATATTTTGTGAAAAAGTTTGAAAATTCCCTTGACTTGAACGAGGTATTCTGTTACAATAAAAGAGTAAATTATCAAGGATAAAGAAATAAGGAGAAATGCTATGAAAAGGGAAAGGATCGAAGAAATAGCCGAAATTCTGGATAAACGCGGTAAAATGACGCTCGAACAGCTTGAAGAGGTATTTCCCAACGTATCGCAGATGACGTTAAGGCGCGACCTTTTTCAGCTCGAAGAGGACGGCAGGATTATAAGGATACGCGGCGGCGCGATGTCTGTAAAGGAAGTTCAGAAGGTTTCCGGCGAGGAATACACGAAGAAAACGACGATAAACACCGACGCGAAAATCATTATCGCGCAGAAGGCTGCGGGGCTTATCGACGAGAACTCTTGCATCTTCCTTGACGGCGGCACGACCGCAATGTATCTTTCAAAGGAAATGTCCGATATAAAGTGCAACATCTTCACCAACGGTATCGCCGTCGCGATGGAGCTTGCGCAGAAAAAGAATATAAACATTACGGTTGTGGGCGGTCAGCTTATGCGCGACAACCTTTCCACCGCCTCCCCCGCGGCAAGGGAATATTTCGACAGGACAAACTTCGAAATCGCTATCGTTTCGGCGACGGCGTTCACGCCCGAACACGGATTTTCGTGCAACAGCCAGATTGAAGCCGAGCTTTTAAAGCTCGTGTTCAAGAAAGCGCGCAACGTATATATGATGCTCGACAGCTCGAAGATAGGCAAAATAAACCCCTACACCTTCGCGCGCCTCGAAGACATAAACGTGCTCATCACCGACGACCACTTCCCGAAGGACTTGAAACAGCTTTTCGAAGAAAGAAATATCGTCGTAATGTAAAACGTAAT
>DOCD01000040.1 GCA_003503945.1 Clostridiales bacterium
TTGCAAAATTCGCCGAGTTTCGACATGTCTTTGTAGGACGAAAATACTGCCACAATAATTTATATTTTTATAGGGTTAAATGCCATACTCATCAATTATTCTATTTAGATCTTCCCCCTTTAACAAACTAATCGTGATTAATTTATCTTTTCCTATACCGTTAAATGAAGAACCACATTGAAATCCATTAACTCGTGTATACCACCACCTATCATGAATATTATCTTCATATTCTACCTTTATATCAAATTCGTTTAATGAAACTTCAAATTCATTTTTAATCATATCGTTTACTTTACTGCGCTTTGTTATTATACGGATTTTTTTACTTTTTACATTTTGTTGCAATATTTGCACGAGCAAAGCAACATCTGTATGGCTTGCCAAAAGGTATGGGTCAATAATCGTCAACCTACAATAATCAACATAAAGTGGCTTCAAAAATTTTTCAAACTCCTCTTTTATTTCAACATCAGATAAATGCCGTTCCATTATATCTTCATTCAAAACTTGCTTGGGATGCATACGAAAATAGTACTCTCGCCACTTATCAACTTCCGCACACGTTAAAGTCCCTTTGATTTCTAATTGTCGTTCTTTTATGTGCGCACAAAATTTTTCCGAATCATAACCTCCACGCTCGGAAAGCATTGCGGCACAATCCATATTGCCTTCTAAATTGAAATACATTTTATTTTTCTCCTTCATATTTTTGATGAAAATTTTTTCATAAAACACTTAAAATAATGGTTGTTTTGCTGTGACTTTACTCTTCACTGTAATTATATTTTCTCTTTTAATGTCATCCCATATTATCGTAGGACAAGTCAATAGTTTTGCTTGACAAATTTCAAAATATTTCTTTATTACGGCTCGCGTTAATTCTTCCAACTCCTTACGATTTGCATTATTGATATTAGCATATTTCCCTTCATGGGTAGACTCTGAACGATATTTATAAAACTCTTTCATTTCACTATATATTTTACTTATATCATAATCATCTTTCCCGACCATAACAGCAACTCTTTTTGCCAATACTTCCTTTTTCCCCTGTTCGCCTTTCTTTAACAACATAGTTTCTAACGCTGATATTAACTTCTCAAATTCAGTTTCAATTCCTATTTGATCCAATGCGAAATTAAATATATCTATAATGTTTTCCATTGCATCATAAATTACTGTGTAATTATCTTTTACAAATTGATTACAAGAAACAATTTCATCCTTTGATAAAGCAAAATAATCTTTATTTACTGCACTCCTATTTTCATTAAGAATCATATCATTATAAGAATATTTCATTCCAAATTCTATCTCTTGTTCAAGAAAAATGTGCTTTATCCCAACATATCCGTGCTTAAAAATACGCAGCAAGTTTACTACACGATAAATATATCGTTCCTCACTCTCTTTAATTTCCCCCATTTTTACAAGCATATCTTTATTAGGTATAGAATATTGTTTATACGGTTCCATCGTAATTGTAATTAGATCTTTTCTATCCTTAAATAATCTAAAATAAACATTATCTCGAATAGGATTCAATCTTTTGTCATAGTGAAACAGCAATCTCCCCATTCCATCTGAAATTTGACGTTTATACCTATAATCATCAATATTTATGCCCTCTATCTTATAATCATTTAAGAAATCAACGGACAATATGGATTCATCACAACCTAAAATAAGTGTTTCTATATGCGTATTCGCTTCATTAGTAAACTCCATAATATACTCCCTCTAATATCAATTTAATTATAGCAAAGATTAGGATATGTTCCCCTTCCGTGCGAATCCACGCACCTTTTGTGTATGGTTTATCGTCGAGCGTTGCCGTCCATGACGGTCTGTCCCAAGTGAAATATACACTGTTGTCGGTGTCGGACTTTATAAACTCGCCGCTTAATTCCGCGCCGAGCTGCACCCACATCTCGCTCGTCTTATTGCCGTAGCTTCCGTCCGTTGCGTAAAAATAATAGGTCGCGTCCTCTGCCGTATCCGACACGGTATAGCTCTTTCCGCTTGCAGTCCAACCGCCGTCGTCTACTTTGCGATATAGCGTAACGCTTCCCGAATTATCTTCGGCTTTTACGGTAAAGCCTTTATTCGTATTCGAGCCGAAGCTCGCGCCTACACAAGTCAATACGGGCGGCGTATCGTCGAAGTTCACATAGTAATACCCCGACTTATTCAAAGCGTTGTCCTCTGCATAAAAAGTATAACGCCCGTTTGCGCTTCCTCTGTTTACGGTTGTAGATGTGCCTACCGAATAAAAAGTGCTGTTGTTCGGTGCTTTCATATATAATGCTTTAAGTCCGCTCACGCTGTCGCTCGCCGAAACAGTAAAGGCGCTATTTACATACTTTCCCGTTGTAGAACTGCTTGCGCCGCTGATCGTCGGCGCTTGCCCGTCGATATTGAAAGTAAACGAACCGCTAAACGAACAACTTGCGCCGGCACGGGAATTTATAGTCCAAGCATTGCTGTAACTGAAAGACACTTTATACGCCCCATCTGACAAACCCGACGCGCTCGCTTTATTCTTGCCCGACCCTATACTCTTGCCGTCTGCATTGAGTATAGACACGTTAATCTTCGCACCGCTCACGCTCAATTCCACGTTGACCGAATCGGACTTTATGTATCCGCCGTTCGTCATAGTTGCCGTCCCCGACGCACCGCTCCCATACAAGAATACGCCGTTTATACTCGTTGTCTGTCTGTTTCCGCTCGTGAACGACGTACTATATACGTCGTTACCCGAATATCCCGAATTAGACACGCCGCCACCCGAACCTTCGGTATATTTATATGTATAATCAAAGGCAACCGCATATTTCGGCGTGGTCGCCGCGTTTGCCGCCATAGGCTTGTCCGTAAACACAGCAAGCAATACGACAAGCGCCATAAGCGCAATAAATATCGCGCCCGTCAAAAAGCCTTTTGTTTTAACTCTCACTTTGTTCCTCCTCTTTCTTTTCTTCGCTGAACAGTTCTCTCGCGCACTTGCCCGCCTGAATACGAACGCAAGCGCGAAGCTCCGTCGAGCCTACGAAAAACGCCTGTCCCGTTACTGCCGAGATAATCATACGCTGTTCCTCGTCGTTAAAGCTGTCCCCCGTTCTGTAAACGTCCAAGACGTCTTTCATATCGGGCGCGCTCAATTTGAAAATAAACGTGTACTGCGAATTTTTAATGATCGCGCTCGTCTTTCCCCTTAATTCCTCGTTGGCGTTCCAATCCGCGATGTTCTGCGTAGCCGGAATAAAGCTGCCGTTGTACTTTCTTATTCGCTTGCTCATCGAATAGAAAAAGTCAAGCGCAATCGGGAATTTCGGATCTATATACAAGTGCGCCTCGTCCGCTATGATAAGCGTCCGCAAATTAGCTCCGTTCTTGTTTTTCTCTCGCGCGTTTATAACTTCCTGCTCTATAAATCTGAAAACAAGAAGCATCTGCGCGTTCGCCACGACGTTGTTCTTATTGGCGAACAGACTTTGAAAGTCGAAGTCGATAAGGTCGGCGTTTACTTTAAGCGTACTCGGCGCGTTCCAAATATCGCTGTACCTACCGTTGACGAATTTCTGCAAATACAGCTCCGCTGTCCTCATATCCCTTTTTGTAAGCTCATCCATTTGCGACGTGTCCTTGCTTTTAAGCGTTTCGAGCAAGTCAGAAAACAGCGGAAAGTAGTCCGCTGGGAACGTCGAACAGTCCGTGTTCTCCGTGATGCCCATACGCTCGTATGTTTCGACGGTCAAATTGTTTATAAGCTCTATAACGTCGAGCGGCGCGTCCGCAAGTACGATTTTGAAAAAGCTCTCCAACATCTTTAAGTGCGTATTGAACGTAACTCTCGGCTCGGCGGGCGTACCGTCCTCCGTCAAAATCTTGTAGATATGGAACGGGTTTATTCTGCCCTCTCGCGCATTGCCCACGTTGATGACGTTGCCGTATAAGTTTCTCGTAAGCGCAAGATACTCCGCTTCGGGATCGAGCATTATTACTCGCGTTCCGTTCGACCACTCGTTAAGAATAAGGTTTTTCAAGAAGTACGATTTACCGCTACCCGATTTACCGATGATGAACGCATTGCTGTTCTGATACAAATTCCCGCGCTTCCAAATGTTAAAGATAAACGGAAAACCGCTCTTATTGTTCTCGCCGAGCAGGATGCCGCCGTCATCCATAACGAAGGTACGAACGAACGGAAACGCCGCCGCAAGCGACGAACTGTTGATACCGCGCTCCTGACTTTTGAGCGTAGATACGGGCGATACCGCCGCAGACTTAAAGCCTTCGATTTGCAAACCGTAAAGCGTGGACGGACGGAAGTTACCCGTAAGCATAGCGCGGCGGGCGTTCTTTTTATAGTTATCGTTGCCCGTATAGTTGTACGCCGTTACCGTAAGCGTTACGTCGAATAAGCTCTCGTTCTCGGTCTGTAAAGCGTCCAACAGCGTGTCCATTGTCGCTCTGTGCGTTTCCGCGCTGTTCGCTTCGCTTGCCTTGTCCGAGATAATCTGTTTCGTTTCCATTTCCCCGATACACTTGTCTATACGGCGAATCGCTTTGAATTTATCTACGGGTTTATGATTATTGCTTTTATGTAAAAAAAGAATGCCCGCAACAGGCATTCGGCATTTTTAATTATTCTTTTTAGATAGCGGAACGACTGTAACTTTTCCGTTTACAATATCCACACTAATTCGTTGATGACATTGTTCGCACTTAACTATACAATTCATAACCGTTTCCGCTTGCAAAAGTGTCGTAGAACATATCGGACAGCTTGCATAATATAATTCTTCTTCTCTCGTCCTTACTGCTGAATCTTTTGTCATAGCCGATGTTTCTCCTTTGTTCATCTGTTCCCTAATTTGAATTTGTCCAAACGTATTGATACATAAGTCCGCCCGAATTGTATGTTTCTTTCAAAAGCGTTGCCGCAGCGGTAGGCGTTGCTAGCGATGCGAACGATACTTCAAAAGTACCGTTTTGCGAAGTTCTGCGCCACCCTATTTTATTCGCAAATGTTACTTGCACAAGTGCCGTACATCCGTTAAATGCAAAATTATATATGACTTCGACAGATGTCGGAACTACAAGAGCCGTAACCGTTTTATTATTCTTAAAAGCGTCCTTGCCTATTTCGGATAGCGCATA
>DOCD01000185.1 GCA_003503945.1 Clostridiales bacterium
GTTGAGTTCTTTTAAAAGTTCGATATGCCGTATAAGGTCGTTTACGGTGCGTTCGGGTGTTTTTAACTTTTTGTCGAGCTTTTCAAGCTCCGCATTGATTTCGGTAATCCTTTCCGCTCTGTTTTGTTCTGTAAAATCGTACTGCATTTATGTAAGCTCCTTTAAAAAATAAAAGTGTACCTCTAAAAAAGAAGTACACTCCGGAATTGCACTTTTTTGTTAGAGATTCACCACAAATCTTACAAATTCTTATCGAAAGGAAAGCGCAATACCTTACGTATTTCACCTTAAGATAAGAATATTAAATTGTAAGATTTGTGGTGCTTACAGTTTAACATATTCCGTACGATATTACAAACAAAAAACAAAAAATTTTAAATAAAAGTCGTAATCGACAAAATACTTTATAATTCGAGTTTATTCTAAGCCTTCCCCTATGGGGAAGGTGGCTTTGCCGTGAGGCAAAGACGGATGAGGTAGCAATAATTATAGAAGCCCTCATCAGTCTGCTGCGCAGACAGCTTCCCCTGAGGGGAAGCCTTTTAATTTTCTCGTCCGAGCAAATAATCCATTGAACAATCAAAGTACTTTAATAACCTGTCTATATTAAATAAATTAGGCTCGGTTTTGCCGTTTTTCCAATCGTAAAAACTTCCTTGTGGAATTTTTGCGTCTTTACAGAGTTTGTAACCCGAGCAAGGTTTTTGCTTCATCAGATAAACAAGACGGGTTGAAAACGGAGGACAAGATTTAAAAATTTTTTCTTCACTTACTTCTTTTTTACCTGTCAGATAGTCGGTGGAGCATTGAAAATAGTCCGCAATTGAAACTAATGCCTTTAACGACGGTTCGCTTTTTCCGGAGATATAGTTGCTTACGGATGTTTCGGTAAGTCTCGTCGCTTCCGCGATTTGTTTCTGTGTTAAGCCGCTTTCCGAAATTAAGTCGGCAAACCGTTCGGCAAAGCTTATTAATATCGTCATAAATCCTTCTCCCATAAAAAATTTAATATACCTCGGAAAAATTTACTTGCAAATAAATAGTTCCGAGGTATATAACGTATTTAGCGATCTGAAAATTCAACAAAAAAACTTCCCTGCGGGGAAGTTTTTTTGTTTGTAACGCGTGTGTTGCGGGGTTGTAACACGGTTGTTCTTGTTTAACTTCCGCCCGCGCCGTATAATGATTGTAGGCAAAGCCTAGTGGAGGCAGAACTATGGAAAATAAATCGGGCGGGCAAAGCTGGTTGCCAAAAATGGCGTTGGGGCTGGATATTGCGGCGGCGGTATGCTTTTTGTTGGGGCTGGGTTGCTTTTATACGGTTATTCTTTTTCCCCTTTCGCTGCTTTTATTTCTTGCGACGGTGGTGTTGCCGTTCGGGGCGATAATCGCGGGCATTTGCGCGCTTTGCCTCGGCAAAAAGGAAATAGGCGCAAAGGGAATAGCAATGTCGGTTGCGGCGATTGTAATCCCCGTTGTAACCATTATAGTGCTCGTCATACTTTTCAGTACGGGCGTGGCGTATATTCGTTGGATGTGACATATGAAGGGTTCAAAAGTATTTTTTATAATATTGCGCGCCCTTGCTACTGCCGTCGCGGCGGCGGCGGGGATTTTTATCCTTTACCGCTTCGAATACCTCACCGAAATGAGTTCGCTCGATAATATTGTGGGGTTAATCCCCGCGGCGTTCGTATTTATGGCGGTGGGCGCCCTTTCCGCGCTTATATGGCTGAAATATTCGCGGCGTACGGCGCCGCTCGCCGTCTGTCTTGCCGTGCTGATTGCGCTCCTTGCGGCGCTGTTTCCGACGGCGCTGCGCGGCAACTGGTGGGTTGCGAAAATTGATAACTCGATAGGTTCGGACGGGGATATATCGGGGTATGCGCCGTTTAAGGAGGATACGCTTGCCGTAAAACTCGACGAAACGCCCGAGCTGTATTTAGACGGCGACTTGCCCGTAATGGACGGCGCGCTCGCGCTGTATCCCGTTTATTCCGCGGTTGCGCAGACAATTTACGACGAAAGCGCGTACGGCGGCGAGGTAATGTTTACAAACACCGTAAAGGCTTTCGAGGCGCTTATAGCGGGCGAACGCGACGTCATTTTTTCGGCTTCGGCTTCCGCGAAGCAGCGGGCGGCAGCCCAAGCCGCGGGCGTCGAACTCGTGCTCACGCCCATAGGCAGGGAGGCGTTCGTATTCGTCGCGGGTAAAAGCAACCCCGTAGAGGGAATTACGACGAGGCAGATTCGCAACATATATTCGGGCAAAACCGACAAGTGGGCTACGCTCGGCTGGCGCGAGGGCGGCAGAATAATCGCTTTTCAGCGCCCCGAAGGCTCGGGCAGTCAGACGGGGCTGCAAGGCATAATGAAGGGGCTTCCGATACAGGCTCCGCGCCCGTTGCCGTCCGACGAGCTTATCGGCACGAACTCGTTGATGAAGCAGATTTCAATCGAGTGGAAGGGCGTTCAACCCGCGCTGGGCTACACGTACAGGTTTTTCGGCAACACGATGTACCCCAACCCCGACGCGAAATTTCTGAAAATCGACGGCACGGAGCCCACCGTCGAAAATATCCGAAACGGCAGCTATCCGTTCACCGTAAACTTTTACGCGATCACGAACGGCGCGCCGCAGGGCAACACGAAAAAATTAATCGACTGGCTTTTGTCGGAGCAGGGGCAAAGGCTAATAGGCAAGACGGGGTACGTGCCTCTGTAACTGAAGGCAGCCCCGCCGCGGATATC
>DOCD01000025.1 GCA_003503945.1 Clostridiales bacterium
AGCTGGAAGAGCGGGGCGCGGAAAATATCAACCTCGTAAACCCGACGCATTTCACAAATTATATTGCCGAAGCGATTGAAATTTATCGGCCGCGTATACCGGTAGTGTGGAACACTCACGGCTATGAGCGGCTTGAAAATCTTGAAATCGCAGATAAGTTTACGGATATTTATCTGCCCGATTTAAAGTTTATAGATCCGCTTCTCGCAAAGCGGTATACCGCGCGCGAGGACTATGCGGAGTATGCTTTGCCAGCGATAAAATTTATGGCGGATAAACCGCTGAAATTCAGCGAGGGCGGCAAAATGCTTTCGGGCTGTATAATAAGGCACCTTATTTTGCCGCTTGCGGTATACGATACCGTTAACGTAATTAAGTTTGTTTCGGCTCTGCCTGAAAGCGTTTGTTTCAGTCTTATGGGGCAGTACACGCCGTACGGAGAAATTTCCGGATTCAAAGAGTTGCAGCGCAAAATAACACGCAGAGAGTACGAAAGGGCTGTTGCGGCTGTCGAAGAGTACGGATTGAAGAACGTATTTTTGCAGGATCTGGACAGCGCGAACGAAAGCTTTATCCCGTCGTGGGATTATTAAAATATTTATGTTGATTTCACTTGATAACGTGGCTTTCGGCTACGACGACAATTATATATTTGAAAACGTGACGTTCGCACTGAACGAGGGTGAGCGCGTCGGGCTTATAGGCGCCAACGGCGAGGGCAAAACTACGCTTATAAAACTGATTTTAGGCGAGCTCGATTGCGATAAAGGCGAAGTTTTAAGAAAAAACGGTATAAAAATCGGATATCTCGAACAGAACGGGGGTTATGTAAGCGGCAACACGGTATATAAGGAAATGCTCGAAGTGTTCAGGGAGGAGCTCGACGCCGTCGAAAAGCTTTCGTCGCTTTCCGTCCGACTTTCCGAAACGGACGACGAGAGAGAATATAACGTGCTTTCCGCAAAAATAGAAAGCCTTAATAAGTTTGTGTCCGCCCGCGATTGTTACGACGTGGAAGTAAGGATTAAGACGGTTTTAAACGGAATGGGCTTTGCGGCAATGTACGACGCAGTTATCGACACTATGTCGGGCGGCGAAAAAACCCGCTTGAAACTTGCACGCTTACTTTTGGAGCAGCCCGATTTGCTTATTCTGGACGAGCCTACAAACCACCTCGACATATCCACACTGTTCTGGCTGGAAGATTATCTCAGATCTTTTAAGGGCGGTATTCTCGTCGTATCGCACGACAGATATTTTCTGGATAAAACGGTCTCGCGTATACTTGAAATAGAAAATAAAAGAATAACTTCTTTTTCGGGGAACTATTCAAAATACAAAATTCTGAAAGCCGAGCTTTATGCGCGGAAGCTGAAAGAGTATGAAGCACAGCAGGAAGAACGGGCGAAATTGCAGGATTACGTTGACAGAAATATCGTCCGTGCTACGACTGCGAAGTCCGCGCAGAGCAGGGTTAAGCAGCTTGAAAAAATGGATATACTCGAAAAGCCGTTTACTCCGCCCAGCCCTCCGCATTTTAAATTCGAATTCGACGTTCAGCCCTATGAAAACGTGCTCGAAATAAGCGGATTGAACCTCGAACGCGGCGGTAAGGTTTTGCTTCGCGGCGGCGTACTTAATGTAAAGCGTGGCGAAAAGCTTGCACTTGTAGGTGAAAACGGTACGGGCAAAAGTACTCTTTTGAAAGAAATTTTAAATAAAAATTCTGCGGTTAAGTTGGGTAGGTTTGTAAAATTCGCCTATTACGATCAGGAAACGGCAAACCTCGATTCCGATAACACCGTGCTCGCCGAGCTTTGGGAGCGTCACGTCGGCTATACCCAGACCGAGGCTCGCAGCGCGCTCGCGCGGTGCGGTTTATTCGCCGAAGATATGGATAAAAAGGTTTGCTCGCTTTCGGGCGGCGAGAGGGCAAAGCTCGCGCTATGCGTGCTCGAATGCGAGCGCGGCAACGTGCTTTTAATGGACGAACCTACAAACCACCTCGATTTGCCCGCGCGCGAGGGATTGGAGGACGCGCTTAAAAAATTTGAAGGCACGCTCATTTTCGTATCGCACGACAGGTATTTTATTTCCGCGCTTGCGGGGAAAATCGCCGAAATAGAGAACTGTAAAATAAATAGCTACGACGGCGGTTACGAAAGCTTTACGGAAAGCAAACGGGCGGCGCGCGACGAGGAAAGACGCAAGCAAGAGGCGGAAAAGTTTGCCGAAAGGGAAGCCGAACGCTCCGCGCACTTCCGTTCGAAAAAGGAACGCGCCGAAGAGGAACGCAAAAAGCAGCGTATTAAGAAACTCGAAAACGATATATCGGGTTTGGAACGGGAAGAAGAGGAAATCAACGGCATGCTTTCCGACCCGCTCATTGCGGCGGACTATATTAAGATAAACGAGCTTATGCAAAAGCTTGCAACCATAAAATTACAGCTTGACGAGCTTTACGGCGAATACGAAAAAGTGCTACAATAATAAAACAAAGGCAAGCAAATGTAAAATTAAGGAAAAATTATATGGACGAAAACAAAAAAGAAGAAGAAAAGGTTACTATACGCCATACGATTAACGCGGAGGAAGCGTTTACTCTCGGCAAGGATATTTACGATATCCGAAGCGTTATAAAAAATGTGTACAATAACCGCGCGCTTATCGGGCGCAGGCTTAACCTTATTTCGCTTTCGGTAAGCCTTGTGTTCACGCTTTTATACGTGGCGTACATATTTGCGACGGGGCTTATGAAGAAGCTGAGCCTCGGTTCGGGTATAGCTTTATACGTGCTTTTAGGCGTGTATGCGGCACTGTTTATAACCTTGTTTATAATAACTATGTGCAGTATACGCGCAACAGCGAAAAATATCAAAAAATTTAACCGCGTTCTGTCTTATTTCCGATACGCGGTAAAAATTTTGTCGCTCGTCATATCGATTGTCGCCCTCGTGCTTGCGGCGGGCGGCGGCGAATACTCCGCGCAGCATATGGCGGTCGACGTAGTGCTGATAATTTTTTCGATACTTTGCATAATCGTGCAGGCGATACCGCTGCTTTTCGGCAGCTTAGGCAAGCTCGCGCGGTGGCTGCTGTCGCCCGTCAAAATCAAATACCGTTTTTCAACCGTTGCGTTGGAGTGGTATGAGCTTGCCGTGACTTCGGGCGGGGAAAGTAAAACTGTAAAAAAGGTTTCCAAAAAATATTACGACGAAATAGGCGTATGCCTTGATAACTTTCTTATACCCAGCCTCGGTAAAAAGTACGTTTCTGCGATAAAACCCGCACAGATATTGAACGTGGCTGACGAAGCCGCCGAGGACAAGCCGCTTGTCGAGGGAATACTAAAAAATATCTTCGCGTATGCGACCGAATGCGGTTACGTTACGTTTGACCCGTGTAAGGATTTAAACTTCGAGGGCAGTATCGAGGAGGAAGAAAAGCAACCCAAAACCTTCAAGTCGCGGCTTGCGGGCATGGGCAAAAAGATAGGCATGTCAATGCTTAATAAATATATAGATAAAAATTCGGGCAACGAAAAATAAATTAAACGCG
>DOCD01000095.1:0-169 GCA_003503945.1 Clostridiales bacterium
CGTCGAAAACGGCCAAAGCGCCGAGGAAAACCACGTATCGAGCACGTCCTCGTCGCGGCTTAAATTGCCGCTTCCGCATTCGGGGCAGACGGTTACTTCGGTTTTCGAAACAATTTCCTTGCCGCAGTCGCCGCAATACCACACGGGGATACGGTGCCCCCACCAGAGC
>DOCD01000095.1:382-4486 GCA_003503945.1 Clostridiales bacterium
GGAGTGGCAGTGGGCGCACTCGGTAGGATCGGTCTCGGAAACGGTCATCTCGCCGCAGTCCTCGCACTGCCACGCCGGGATACGGTGCCCCCACCAGAGCTGACGGGAAATACACCAATCCTTTACGTTTTCCATCCAGTTATAGTAAATTTTCGCAAACCTTTCGGGTACGAAGGATATTTTTTTGTACGTCACGGCGTCGATAGCGGGGCGCGCAAGCTTTTCCATTTTGACGAACCACTGCTTAGATACAAGCGGCTCGACCGTGGCGCGGCAGCGGTAGCAATGCCCGACGTTGTGCTTATGGGGCTGAATTTTTACGAGATAACCGCCCGCTTTGAGCTCTTCGACAAGCTTCTTCCTGCACTCGTATCTGTCGAGCCCTTCGAATTTGCCCGCGTTCGCGTTCATAGTTCCGTCGTCGTTCATTACGCGCACCAAAGGAAGATTGTGGCGAAGCCCGACCTCGAAATCGTTGGGGTCGTGCGCGGGAGTGATTTTGACTACGCCCGTACCGAACTCCATATCGGCATGTTCGTCGCCGACTACGGGTATGGGCTTGTTCACTACGGGAAGTATAACCTTTTTGCCTATAAGGTGCTTATATCTCTCGTCGTTGGGGTTGACGGCTACGGCGGTGTCGCCGAACATAGTTTCGGGGCGGGTCGTGGCAACTTCGAGGAAGGTATCTTCGCCCTCCACGAAATATTTTATATGCCAGAAAAACCCGTCCTCTTCCGCGTATTCGACTTCGACGTCGGAAAGGGTCGTTTTACAATCGGGGCACCAATTTATAATTCTGCTGCCTCTGTAAATGAGCCCTTTATTATATAGGTTTACGAAGACCTCGTTTACCGCTTTCGAGCATTTTTCGTCCATTGTGAAGGTCAGGCGAGACCAGTCGCAGGAGGAACCGAGTTTTTTTAACTGCTCGACTATTCTGCCCGCATACTTATCCTTCCACGCCCACGCGCGCTTCAAAAAGCCTTCGCGCCCGAGCGACTCCTTGGTAAGTCCTTCCGATTTCATCTGTTCGACGATTTTGACCTCCGTAGCTATCGACGCGTGGTCGGTACCGGGGAGCCAGAGCGCGCAATATCCCTGCATACGTTTAAAGCGGATAACCGCGTCCTGCATGGTTTCGTCCATGGCGTGCCCCATATGAAGCTGACCCGTTATGTTGGGGGGCGGCATCATTACCGTAAAAGGAATTTTATTGTCGTCGCGCACGGCTTTGAAGCAGCCGCTCTCTTCCCACTCCTTATACAGTCTGTCTTCGAAATCTTTGGGGTTGTAAGTCTTTTCCATAATTCACCTGAGTTCACATACATTTGTTAATATGTATTTAATTATACTTCAAAACCCGCCTTGTTGTCAAATTTATTTATAACAGTTTACGCTAACGTACGCATAAAATGTATTATTAAATTTTTACTTATCAAAAGGAGATTTGTTTTGAAAAAAAGACTTTCAATGATACTTTTAGCGGCGGCTTTCGCGCTGGTTATCCCGTTCGCGGCGGTCGGCTGTAAAAAAAATAATACGGTTGTGAGGATTAACGAAGTCACGCATTCGGTTTTCTACGCGCCTTTATACCTTGCCGACGCTTTGGGTTATTTCGAAGACGAAGGCTTTAAAATCGAGCTTACCAACGGCGGCGGCGCGGACGCAACCATGGCGGCGGTGCTTTCGGGCGGGGCGGATATAGGCTTCTGCGGGCCCGAAGCGGTAATTTACGTAGAGGCGGGCGGCAGCGACGACCAGCCCAAAGTGTTCGGTCAGCTCACAAAGCGCGACGGAAGCTTCCTTGTCGGAAGAAAAGCCGAGCCCGAATTCAAATGGAGCAATTTAAACGGCAAGGAAATACTTGCAGGCAGAAAGGGCGGCGTGCCCGCGATGACCTTCGAATACGTTATAGAGACAAACGAAGTTAATTGCAAGCTTAACTACGACGTTGCGTTCAATATGATGACCGCGGCGTTTGAGAGCGGCATCGCCGACTACTGCACTATGTTCGAGCCTGTGGCTTCGCAATATCAGGCTGCGGGCAAGGGGTATATAGTCGCTTCGGTCGGCGAAGAGTCGGGCGAAATCCCCTACACCTGTTTTATGGCCAAAAGCAGTTATATCAAAAACAACGGCGATAAGGTAGAAGGGCTTTTAAGGGCGGTTACCAAAGCAGTGAAATACGTAAATGAAACCGACAGCGCGACGGTTGCAAAAAAGCTTGCGCCTTACTTCGACGGCACAGACGAAGCCGCGCTGAAAGCTTCCGTAGACAGCTACAAAAAAATCGACGCATGGGTCACGAATATGGCTATGAAAGAAAGTGCGTTTACGAGATTGCAGGACGTTATCGAGCTCGCGGGAGAACTGCCCAAACGCGCTAAGTTCGGGGATATCGTTTTAACCGACGCCGCGCAGAAAGTTTACGACGAAATTTACAAATAATGCTTACCTTCAAAGATATTTCTTACACCTACCATACCTCTAACGGCGAAACGACGGCTGTCAAAGACCTTTCGTTTACGGTTCAGGACGGACAGTTCGTTTCGGTAATAGGTCCCTCGGGCTGCGGCAAAACCACTATCCTTTCGCTTGCGGCGGGCATACTGACCCCGTCCTCGGGCGAAATCGAATACGGCGGCGGGGAATTCGGATATATGCTTCAACGCGACGCGCTGTTTTCGTGGCGAACGGTCGAACAGAATATTTTTCTGCCGCTCGAAGTCAAAAAACGCAATACGCCCGAAATGCGCGAAAGAGCGATTGCTCTCGCAGAAAAGTACGGGCTGAAAGATTTTTTGAAAAAGTCGCCTAACCAGCTTTCGGGAGGTATGCGGCAGAGGGTCGCGCTTATACGTACGCTCGCCGCCGAACCCGACGTACTGCTCCTCGACGAGCCTTTTTCCGCGCTCGACTACCAGACGCGCCTCGAAGTATGCGACGACGTTCAGGGGATTATTAAGAGCGAAAAAAAGACGGCGCTTTTGATTACCCACGATATTTCGGAAGCTATCGCCCTTGCCGACAAGGTTGTGGTTCTGTCCGCGCGCCCCGCGCACGTCGTTGCCGAACACGAAATCGATTTCGGCGACGGCAGCCCCAAAAAACGCAGGGAATGCGGAAAGTTTGCGGCGACCTTCGAGATGCTGCGTAAAGAGCTGGGGATTTAAAATACCTGCGTCGGCTTCAAAAAATATAACCTCATCCGTCCCGCCCTTCACTGTGCGGGACACCTTCCCCGAAAGGGAAGGCTAAAATAGGGATACAAACATATGAAAAACAAACCTAACTACTCTCGCGAGCATATCGCGTATCTGAAAAAGCAAAGAAATAAAAAAATTATAATTATAGTTTCGCGCGTGCTGCTTCTCGTATTTATTCTCGGCATATGGGAGCTATGCGCACAGCTTAAAGTTATCGACCCGTTTATAACGAGTTCGCCCTCGCGCGTAATAAAGACGATAGGCGAACTGTACGCAAACGGAACGCTGTTTTACCATATAGGCATTACCCTTGCCGAAACCATAGCGGGGTTTATTATAGCCGTAATTTTAGGTTACGCCGTTGCGGTGGTGCTTTGGGCGAGCGACACGGTACATAAGGTGCTCGAACCTTATATCGTGGTTTTGAACTCTCTGCCCAAAATCGCCCTCGGCCCGCTTATTATAATTTGGATAGGCACGGGCTACGACGCGATTATATTCATGACGGTGCTCGTATCCATTATAGTTTGCATAATGAATATGCTTACGGGCTTCCTTGCCGTGGATAAAACCAAATTGCTTTTAATGAAGGCTATGGGCGCGAGCAAAGCCACCACTTTACGAAAGCTCGTTATTCCCGCCTCCCTGCCCGTGCTTATAAACACGCTCAAAGTCGCGGTGGGGCTTGCGTGGATAGGCTCGATAATGGGCGAATACATCGTTTCGAAAGCGGGGCTCGGGTATCTGATTGTGTACGGCGGGCAGGTGTTCAAGCTCGATCTGGTTATGACGGCTACGTTTATACTGTGCGTGCTTGCAGGCGGAATGTACGGAATAGTTGCGCTGATTGAAAAAAAAGTAAATAAAACCCGCTGAATAAAAATGATACCGCCCG
>DOCD01000036.1:0-3108 GCA_003503945.1 Clostridiales bacterium
AGGACTCGGGGCCGTAAATTTCGAGTATACGACCGCGGGGAACCCCTCCCACACCGAGCGCAATATCCAGCGAAAGACACCCTGTGGGTATGACTTCGAGGTCTGTGTTGACTTTATAGTCGCCCAGCTTCATAATAGAGCCCTTGCCGTACTGCTTTTCAATCATTGCCACGGTGGAATTCAGCGCTTTGAGTTTTTCTTCGTTCATTTTTATCTCCTGAATTATTTTAATGTTTTATATGCAAGGAACAACGCGAAATTAATCGCCGTGCGGGTAATGCTTTCCCTGTTCCCCTTTAAATCGAATTTATATACCGACACGCCGTCGCGCGTGCCTATGCCTATATAGACCAGACCTACGGGCTTCATAGTATTATCAGACTTCGGCCCCGCAATACCCGTTGTAGATATACTTATATCGCAGTTTCCGCCGTTAATAAGCCCTGTTGCCATTTCACTCGCCGTCTGCTCGGAAACGGCCCCGTAATGGCGCAAAGTAAGCTCGTTTACCCCCAGCCGCTGCATCTTTGCTTCGTTGGAATAGGTATTGAGCCCCTCGAAATACACTTCGCTTATACCCGAAATTTCCACAAGCGATTTGCCTATTCCTCCGCCCGTGAACGATTCGGCAACGCTTATTTTCATCCTTCTGAGCTTTAAAAGCTCGAAAAGCCTTTCGGAAACAGTGCTGTCGTCAAGCGAATAAATATATTCGTTCAGTTTTTCCACGAGCGACCGCATTACGCCGTCGAATGCTTTTTTCGGTGTTTTATCCGAATAAACTATTTCTATACGGCAATCCCCGTATTTTTCGGTTATGTTGAACTGCAAATCGGGCGCGATGCTCTTTACGTTCGATACGGCGGAGTTTATTTTCGAAGCGGGCGCACCCATCGTCCTTATATAAGCTTTTTCGTAAGCAATATCATATTTTTCATTCAACGCGGCAACGATATCGGAAACAAGCAATCGGTTCTCACTGTCGGCAAACAACATAAACACGCTTTCGCTTCCGGATTTTAATATCCCGATTTCGTTGAAATGAGAATCGTACTGATGCTCTATAAATGTTTTCAGCGTAACTTCCATTGTTCGGGGACACACGATTACCGTATTTTCATAATCGGTTTTGGCCGTAACAAGCGAGCGCACTATTTCTTCGGAACGGTCGAATGCAATAAACGATATATTGTCGAAATAGTATCCGCAAGCGGAAATTCTCTCAACCAGACTTTCCGTAAGCGAAAAATCATTGAGTTTTTTGTTCCTGAAAACCAGAATACAATTTTTACCCGCTTTGAGCTGTTCGGGGTTAACTGCGTTCATCTTGCAAGAACTTCTAAATTTTTTACAACGTAATTTATCCCAGAAACCACCGTCAGCACCACAGAAATAACAAACAAGCCCAAACCTATATAGTTTACCACTTCGCCGAACAGATACCATTCGGGCAGATACATTTCCGCGATTTCGTAAATACCTTCCGCAACCACAAGAAATCCTATGCAAAGGTCCTGAGAAAAAGTTTTGTATTTGCCTATAATGTCGGCGGAAATAACGTAACCCGAGCTTGCCGCAACCATTCTCAACCCGCTCACGATCATTTCCCTTGCGATAATAAGCGAAACGCCGCAGCCCGCAACTATCATCGGCCATGACCCGAATCCCGGTGCAGAACAGTCGATTACGTCGACAAAATCACCGAAGTTGTGCAAAAAGATATGCGGACGCGTCAAAAAAATTATAAACGCGGTTAAAACAAGCACTTTATCCGCGATAGGGTCGAGAAACTTGCCGAGGTTTGTTACAAGGTTTCGTTTCCTTGCGATATATCCGTCTACAAAGTCGGTAACTGCCGCGATAGCGAAAATCGCCCAGGCAATGAAGTAATGCCCGACAAAATGCACGTAAAAAAATACCACGAATACGGGTATAAGCGCAATGCGGCTTATCGTAATTACGTTAGGAAGGTTCAATATGCCTTTACCCTCTTTGAATTTGGTTACTTCGCCGCTGTTGTTTTCGTTCATTTCTGAAAATCCTCCGTCCGACCGAAAAGGTCGTAGCTGTCGTTATTTGTTATAATTACGTCGTAAAATTCGCCCTGAGTTGCCTTAGGCGAATTGAAATATACCTTACCGTCGATATCGGGCGCGTTAAAATATGCCCTGCCTTCGAAGCGGTTGTTATCATAATCTATTCCGTCGCATAAAACCTTTATTTTTTTACCTACAAACGAGCGCAATATGCCGTCCGAAATTTCGCGCTGTACGGAATACAATTTTTTTACTCTCGCACGCTTTACCGAATACGGAAGCTGACCTTTTAATTTGTAAGCCGCGGTATCGGGTTCTCTCGAATATGCGAAAAAGCCGCAATTAAACAGCTTTGCTTCGCGCAAAAACCCGCACAAAGCATCGCACTCCTCCTCTGTTTCGGTGGGAAACCCCGCTATAAAAGTGGAACGTAACGCAATTTCGGGTATTTCGTTGCGCAATTTATTTATAAGTGAAAGATACTCCGCCCTGCTCCCCTTGCGGTTCATAAGCTTCAATATCCTGTCTTCGCTATGCTGTAAAGGAATATCGACGTATTTAATAATTTTGGGATTATCCCGTATCTCGGCAATCAGCGCGTCGTCTATCATATCGGGATAGCAATACAAAAGCCGCACGCTCAAAATATTGTCAAGCGCCGTCAACGAGCGCAAAAGTCCGACAAGCTTTACTTGTCCGTATAAGTCGGCGCCGTACCTCGTAACGTCCTGCGCAACAAGGATAAGTTCGGATATTTCCCCGAGTAACGATGCCTCTTTTGTGAGCTCCTCTATCGGATAGCTTACGTATTTACCCCTTATCTTCGGGATTAAACAGTAAGTGCAGCGGTTATTGCAACCGTCGGCAATTTTAAGATAAGCATAATGCTGAGGGGTTGAAACAACTCTGCCCGTGCCGCACGGCTCTTCGCCGCAGCCGACAAAATTCACTCTCTGCCCCTCGTAAGCGCAGTTCAGCGCTTCGAAAAATTTATCGTAATCATACGTCCCGAGAAAGACATCGGCTTCCGTAAGCGACGGATATGTTTCCCGAACGTATTTCTGAGGAAGGC
>DOCD01000036.1:3365-6783 GCA_003503945.1 Clostridiales bacterium
CGAGGAAGGCAGCCGGTTACGACAAGCTTTTCCAGATTTCCGTCTTTATACGCGGCGCAATCAAGAACAGTTTCGATGGCTTCCTTACGCGACTCATTCAAAAACGCACAGGTATTCACCACCAAAACGTTGGCTTTTGAAATATCGTCGGTAAGCTTCCCGCCGCCATTTTTTATTATTGACAAAAGTTTTTCGGAATCTACTCTGTTTTTATCGCAGCCGAGAGAAATTACTCCGAATTTCTTTTGCGTGTAATCAATCATCTACTTCTCCGTAAGTATTAATGAATTCATCTTTAGACAATAAAACCTTTCTGGGTTTAGACCCCTCGGATTGCGTAACGTAATTCATATTCTCCATCCAGTCGATAATTTTACATGCCTTTATATACCCAACAGGGAATCTTCGCTGAATCATCGACACCGACGCCTGATTTGAAATAACGCAATAATAAAGCGCCTTGATGTACGTTTCGTCAATCTTTGCATCGCCCATATCCGCGCCGTCCTCGCCGCCCGACGGCGAAGGAGTTTCGGGCTCTTCGACGGTGTTGATAAAGTCTGAAACGCTCTGGTCGAAATAGGTTTCGTTATGCGCTTTGACAAAATCGCAAACCTTCTGCACTTCGTGCGAATCGACAAAGCAGCCCTGTATCCTCGTCAGGTCGGGATTTTCAGCCGAACGGAAATACATATCGCCCTTGCCCAAAAGTTTTTCCGCGCCGCCGATATCGAAAATCGTACGCGCGTCGTCGAACGAATTCACTTTAAAGCCTATTCTCGTAGGGAGGTTGGATTTTATAAGGCCGGTGATACAGTCAACGGAAGGACGCTGAGTTGCAAGTATAAGATGTATACCGCACGCACGCGCTTTCTGCACGAGCTTTATAATCCTGCCTTCAATATCCTTTTTTGCCTGCAACATCAGATCGCCGAATTCGTCAAGAATAATAACGATTTTAGGTAGCTTTTCCTCGCCCTCCGCAAGATGCTGGTTGTATTCGTCGAGGTTTTTCGTTGCCCTGCCATTCTCGCTCATTTCCTTGAAAAGCGTGTAGCGGCGTTCCATTTCCTTAATAGCCCAGTTAAGCGCTTTGATAGCTTTGTCCACCTCGTAAATAATTTCGTTTATCATAAGGTGAGGCAGTTTGTCGTATGAAATAAATTCAACCTGTTTGGGATCGACAAGTATAAGCCTTAATTCGTCGGGTCCGTATTTGTATAAAAGACTGATGAGAAGCGCGCTCAGACAAATACTTTTACCGCTGCCCGTAGTACCGGCTACAAGCAAATGCGGCATTTTCGTTATATCGGGGCACACCACTTCGCCCTCTACGTTTTTACCGAGTCCGAACGTTATGGAGTTGGGTTTGCAGTTTATAAACTTCGAGCTCGTCAGCATGCTTTTGAGCCCGACGACCGTCCTTACGTTGTTGGGCACTTCTATTGACAGCGCGCCCTTCACAAAGTTAAGATAAGCTGCTACGTTGTCCTTCATAAGCGCCATGGCTATGGCTTCCTTATATTTCAACGACTGGGTTATCTTCGTCTTATCCTCTATAACGATGTCGTAACGCGTTACCGCGGGACCTATAACCACGTTTGTGACTTCGCTTTCGATTTTGAAGTTTGCGAGCGTTTCCACAATCGTACGCTTGTTATCCTCTATTTCACCCGTGTTTACGTTGCTGTGCTCGGGATAATCGTCCAGAAGGTCAAGTCCGGGACGAACGTACTTTTTCCAGACGTGCTTCGGCTTTTCCTCCTCTTTGGAAGGTTCGGGCTTAGGCGCGGGCGCAGGAGCAACAGGCTTGCGCTCAGGTATAATTTCTTTCTTCTCGGCCTTTTCCGCGGCGAGTTTATCCGCGGCAGTGTCCCTGACGATAGGCGTAAACACGTCCTCTTCTTTACCATCGTTTTTATCGTCGTCATCGTCGAACAAATCGGCGTCGCTGCGCGTTCTTCTCGAAGTAAGCCTTGAAATATCGGGCTCAATCCTGTTGCTCGCGCGCGAAGAATTCGTTGAACCGAACAGTTTGAACATATCGACCGAATCCGAATCCGTGGGCTTTTCGTCCTCTTCGGCGGGTTCCGAAAATCCCGCGTTGCGCGTATTGCGTTCGGGCTTCTCCTCCTCGGCTTCGCGCCTATCGATACTTCTGCGTTGCTCGGGCTCGGGTTGAATTTTATCGAAGCCGTAGTCGCGCTCCAAGGCAGGCTTCGGCTCTTCGAAGTTTTTCGCTTCTTCAGATATCGCACGGATAAATTCGACTTTTTCTTCTTTCTTTTCGGGCTGTCTGACAGAGTATATATCCCCGACAGCCTTATCGAGCTCTTCAAGCTTGTCGACGGGCTTGTCGCCGAAAACATAGTTTGACGGCGTTGACGAAACAGACTGATTCAATACGTCCTGCTGATAGCTTTCCGCATACGACTGCTGCGGTTGAGCAACGGTAGTTTTGGCGGTATTTCCGCTTGAAAAGCTGTTCAGATAATCGCCGTCGTTACGCACGGGGTGATGAAAGTACGAGCTTTCGCTGAAAATCATGTTGCGCCTGTAACTTTCAGCGTCGAACTCACCCTTTTCGAATAATATTTTACGACCTAAGTTTTTCTGCGAATACGGGTCGTTATCCTCGTCGCGACGGCGCTTGTCCGAAATTGCGGTGTGCGCATTTGCCGCAACGGGTTCGATGCGGCGCTGAACGGGCGCCTCCTCCGCAACGATTCTTGCTTGTACGGGGGGTTCAACGTTATTAACGGGCTGTTTCTCCTGCGGCGTACAAATATATTCCGCACTTTCGGTTACCGTTTTACGCTTTCTTATAAGCATTGCATAAATAAGGTATCCGCAAGCGACTGTGAGGAGTGAAAAAATTATGTACGCTCCGACAAAAGTCGTAAGCTTTGCTATCGGATAAACGAAGATTGCCGAAATCACTCCGCCGAAAGTATAGCCCGAAAAGCCCGACTGCGCGTTTTTATAACAATCGGAAATATAACTGCCGTAACTTTCAAGCTGATAATTTCTTGTGGTTGCTGCGTGAAACAGAAGGAATACGACAAAAACGGTAAGGGCGAAAATAAGCGATGCCTTTACCGATATTTTTAAGCTTTTTTCGAATGCCAACCACTCGCCCAGATACGCCGTTACGGCGATTATGAGAAAACTGCCGTACCCGAACGTACCGAACATAAACGTACAAATTGCCTTGCCTATACCGGCGAAAACAGCGTCGTTTGTGAGAAGCATAACGAACACTATCGCGCTGAACAAAAGCAAGGTCATGCCGAAAGTTTCTTTTGTAAATATATAACCTGTTTTATTTCCGTTTGCTTTATCTTTATTCTTTTTGAACACAGTTATTCTCCGCGTATAAACACATCTTAAACAATACTATTGAATTATAACATTTTCG
>DOCD01000086.1:0-10545 GCA_003503945.1 Clostridiales bacterium
TAATCGACACCTCCGATCTGGAAAGAATGCCCGTGTTTGTAAAAAACGGCTCGGGAATAACTACGTGGAACGATAAAAATTATATCGTCCCCGCTGAGAACGAAACCGTCGACATAGAAATATTCGGGATGGGCGAGGATAAAATTGAGCTGTACGAGGACGACGGCCAATCATTCGGATATATGACGGGCGTATTCTCCTTTACGACGATTTATACAAAAACAACGGATAAACGCATTGAAATTAAAATATTGCCGAGGCAAGGGCATTATAAAGAAGCGGTTAAAAAGCGCACCTTTGCAGTGGTTCGCGGCGGAAAGAGAATTGAATTCGAGGCGGACACTCAAAAAACCTGTAATTTTATCTTCGATATTTGAGGAAGTAAAATGAAAAATTATACAGTATTCGACGCATATAAAACAAATTCGGCGGGCGTATGGTATTTCGTGCCCGACGGCGGAGTATTTAAAAAGGGAAAACCTTGCAAGGGCTTCGGGGCGATTAAATACGCCGAAGGCTCTGTGTATACGGGCGACATATTTTACGACGGTAAAAATTTCAATAAGAAGGGCTACGGGCAGCAGGACTTTACAAAGTCGAATATCGGCGACACGGTAAAAGCCATCGGCGAAAAGAAGTATAAGTTTGTCGGGCAATACGACTACCGCAAGACCGACTGGATATACGGCAACGGCGTCGTATACTATACGTACGAGGACGGCAAGCCCTCGCATTTTAAAAAGGGCTTTTTTAAGGGGCTCGATAAAATCGGCGAATATAATGGCGAGTTCGATTATTCCCGTTTGATTAACGGTTATAAGCGTGAAATGGAATTCGACTACGACGAAAACGCGGGCGTAATCGAGGAAAGGTGGGAAGCAATTTTATCCGCTTTCGCCGCCGTGAAACCGCCGTATACGCTTTTTATAGGCGATTCTTACTTCGAGCTTGCGGTAAACCCCGAATATGCGGGTAAAAACGTCTTTGAAAAATTTTTCGATAAAAACTATGTAAACGCGGGGATATGCGGCAGTAAATTTGCCGACTGGCTGCGATGGGCGGATAAACTCAGAGGCGTGCCCGCTCCCGAAAAAATCGTAATAAATCTCGGCTTCAACGACTTGCATAACGGAAAGTCGGTAAAAGGGGTTTACGGCGATTTTATAAAATTCAATAAAATTTTAAGGAATTATTTTCCCGAAAGCCGAATTTATCTTGTAAGCGCGGTGCATTGCCCCAACGACCCGAATTATTTCATCGCCGAAAACGAATATAATAAAATGATAGCGGATAATGCAATTAAAAATAAAGTCATCGTCGGGGAATGGAATACGCGTATAGAGGCGAGCGGACAAAACTGTTTTCATATTGACGCGATACACCCCAACGAATACGGTTACGGGCTGTTTGCAGAATTTATAGAGGAGCTTTTAAAAAGGTAGTAAAATGAAAATAAAATATATCGGAACGGCGGCTTACGAGGGCGTGCCCTCGCCGTTCTGCAATTGCAGGGTATGTAAAAAAGCCAAGGAGCTGGGCGGCAGGAATATCCGTTCGCGCTCGCAGGCGCTTATAAACGACGAGCTGCTTATCGACTTCAACGCAGACACCGTGTTTCATTACCATAAATACGGCTTCGACTGGGAAAAGCTTTGCGGCTGCCTGATAACCCATTCTCATTGCGACCATTTATATCCCGACGATATCGAAATCGCGGCAAGGGGCTATTCGCACGAACATCGCACACTCAACTTCTACGCCGCGCAGTCGGGGTACGAAATAATAAAAGCCGTGGCGGATAAGACGGACGGAGGGGCGGCGGTAACGCTCGTACGGGCGGGCGAAAGGTTTACGGTCGGTAAGTATTCCGTTTTGCCTATGTGGGCGAATCACTCGGAAATGACTTCGCCCGTAATCTATTCGATTACGGCGGACGGCAAAAAAATGCTTTACGCGCACGACACGGGGATATTCCCCGAAAAAACGTGGCAGCTCCTAAGTGGCGAGGGGCGCTTCGATTTCCTGTCTCTGGACTGTACGGGCTGCCTCGGACTCGGTGGAGGCTGGCGTGACGGGCATATGAGCCTGGTTACTAATCGTGAAACGGTTGAAAGAATGCGCGGACTAAACCTTGTGGACGAAAATACCAAAATAGTAGTAAACCACTTTTCGCACAACGGCGGGCAGATTTACGACGAAATGCTCGAAGAGGCGAAAAAATATAATTATATCGTTTCGTACGACGGAATGGAAATCGAGTTTTAAGGTGAGAATATGAAATTCGAAAGGAAGGAATACCCCCGCCCGCAGTTTCGCAGGGATAGCTGGCAAAGCCTGAACGGCGAGTGGGAGTTTAGCTTTGACGGCCCGACATACGGCAAAAAAATAAACGTACCCTTTTCATATCAGTGGCAAGCGAGCGGAATAGGCGACAAAGCCGTGCACGACACGGTATGGTACCGCCGCAAATTTACGGTAATCGAAAAGGGCAAGCGCGCGTTGTTGTGCTTCAACGCTTCGGACTACGAAACCGACGTGTGGATAAACGGCAGCCACGCCATTAAACATGTCGGCGGATTCACGCCCTTTTCCGCGGATATAACCGAATACTTAAAGGACGGTGAAAACGAGATAACCGTGCGCTGTAAAGATACGCTCGAAACTGCCGTGCCGCGAGGAAAGCAGAGCTGGACTGGGGAACAATTTTCCTGTTTCTATTATCCGAATACGGGGATATGGGGCAGCGTGTGGATAGAGTTTTTCGGCGGGGACTGTATAGATAGTTATTCGTTGCAGTCGGATATTGACGAACGCGCGATTTACGGCTATATCGAAACACTGTACGCAAATGCGGACGAAGCGGAAATCACTTTGACTTTCAAAGATAAAGTAATAAAGAAGCAGAAAATAAGTCTGGACGGCAAGCGTACGAGGTTTAATATAAGCCTTGCGGACAGGGCGTTCGACTTCGGCGGACTTTTATGGTGGACGGATAAACCGAATTTAATATACGTTGATATCAGTCTTTTAAAAGACGGCGAGGTTTGCGATACGGCGCACACGCGCACAGGGCTGAGGAAGATTAGCATAGAGAACGGAAAAATTCTTTTAAACGACCGCCCGCTGTTCCAAAGGCTCGTTCTCGATCAGGGATACTGGCGTGAAAGCGGGCTTACGCCGCCGAGCGCGGAAGCACTGAAAAGGGATATCGAGCTTTCAAAGGCAATGGGCTTCAACGGCGCGAGGAAGCACCAGAAGCTCGAAGACCCGTATTTTTATTACTATGCCGAAGAGCTGGGTTTTCTTGTCTGGGCGGAAATGCCGTCCGCGTACACTTTCTGCGAAAGGGAGGTAAAGGCAATCACCGCCGAGTGGCAGGAGATAGTGAACGCGGTGAGCAATTTCACGAGCATTATTGCGTACGTTCCGTTAAACGAAAGCTGGGGCGCGAGAGAAATAAAAACGAGCAAGGAACAGCAGAACTTTGCAAGAAGTCTTTTTTACCTTACGAAAAGTATAGACCCTATGCGCATAGTATCTACGAACGATGGGTTCGAAAATATCGAGGAGAGCGATATACTCGGTATACACGATTACGATATAAAGGCTGAGGAGGAGTTTCCCGAGAAATATCGGGGCGGTTATAACGGGTTAATCCCGCAGGGCTGGGCGCTGTTTGCGGACGGGCATAAGTACAGGGGGCAGCCCGTGCTTTTAACAGAGTTCGGCGGAATAGCGTTCGTAAACGATGCGAACGGCGGCGCGTGGGGCTACGGCAACGGCGCTAAGGACGGAGAAGAGCTTTTAAAAAGGCTCGAACGGCTTATAAAGGGCATAGCGAAAACTGAGTTTCAGGGGTATTGCTATACACAGCTGACCGACGTTCAGCAGGAGGTAAACGGGCTTTTGTATGCCGACCGCACCCCGAAAGTAAGCCTTGACAAACTCAAAAATATTTTTGAAAACGAGCAATGAACATTTCTGAATTTATAAAAACAAACGGCATTGTGGGCGCGGTGTTCGATATGGACGGAACGCTTACCGACTCTATGCAGACGTGGGGTGAAATTTATTCGGCGCTGTCGTCGCGCCTTAATATAGAGCTTCCCGACGGATTTATGATGAAGGTAAACCACATACCTATGAGCGGTCGCGTGAAGGAGATAAAAAAGCAATTTTCGCTCGATATCGACGAGAACGAGGTATACTCTTTCTGGGTTGAAAAAGCCGCCGAATATTACGAAAATGTCTTTAAAATCAGACCCTATATGCTTGAAACGCTCGATAGGTTAAAGGCGTCGGGCGTAAAATGCGCGATTGCCACCGCAAGCGACAGGCGTTGTTCTTTGGCGTTTATAAAGAGCAACGGGCTTGAAAAATACATAAGCTCGGTTACAGCGCTCGACGAGGTTTCGCGTCCCAAAAGTTTCCCCGATATTTATCTGAAAGCGGCGGAAAAACTCGGCGTAAAGCCTTCGGAATGTATAGTGTTCGAGGACGCGCTCACGGCGCTAAAAGCCGCGAAAGACGGCGGGTTTAAAGTTTGCGGCGTTCGGGACGACTGTTCAAAAAAGGACGAAGAGCAAATTAAAAGCGTTTCCGATTTAATATTGGGTTATAATTAATAGGTAAATTTGCGCCCTCGTGATTTTGTATCAGGGCATGGGTTATTTTGCCTTCTTAAGAACAGTATCGTAAAATCCGTCGTACAAAAAAGCGGTAAGGGCGGCACGTACTTTGGGGCAACGGGATGCGGCAAAACCTATACGATGGCTTTTTTTGCTCGTCAACTTGCTTTGCGCTGTTCGGATATCCCGCAGATTGGCTCACCCACCATCGTTCTTATCGTCGATCGCGACGAGCTACAGAAGCAGGGGGCAAAGCTGTTCACGAAAAGTAAAGAATTTTTGAACCTCGGTGAAGTCAGGGTTGTCCCGAGCCGTAAAGTGTTGCGGGAAGAACTCCGCACACGTGCAAGCGGCGGTTTCTATATCTGTACAATTCAGAAGTTTTGCGACCGTAAAGATGATAAAATCGGTCTTATTAACGACCGCGCAAATATCATTTGCTTTTCCGACGAAGCACACAGAACGCAAGTTGAACACGCAAAAAAAATACAATTCAGCAAAGATGCTGATGAAAACATGAAAGCGATGGTGTCCAAGCCTTATGCAAAAGTTTTGAAAGAGGCGTTCCCCGGTGCTACTTTTGTTGGATTTACTGGTACACCAATCGCAGAAACGTATCAGACTTTCGGTGATGAAATTGACCGTTATACAATGGACCAGGCAGTTGCCGACGGGCTTACCGTTTCCATAAAATATCATCCGCGTATTGCAAGAGTATTGCTTGACCAAGAAAAGGTCAAGCAGATTGAGGCATATTATAAAAAGTGCGCAGACGACGGTGCCACGGCAGAAGATATTGCAGCTAGTGAAAAGGCAATGAGCTCAATGGAAATTATTCTTGGTGAACCTGCGCGTTTAGAACGGCTTGCCGTTGATATTCACGACCATTATGTGGCTTCCTGTGCTAACGACCCTGAAAGAATTCAGAAAGCGATGATTGTCTGTGCTAAAAGGGAGATTGCATTTGAGCTTTTGAAGACGTTCCAAGAAAAATATCCCGAATGGTTTGTTGAAAAGAAATCACCTGACGGTGTTACCGTATCAGAGGAAGAACTGCGCGAGTTAAAGCCTATGCCCTTTATGGCTATGGTTGCCAGTGTAGGTAGCAATGATAAATCCGATATGTACAATTATCTTGGAGGCGTAAAAAACGATAAACGGTCTGACGAGCTGGATGCCGCTTTTAAGCAAGATAACTCGAATTTCCGTATAGTCATTGTCGTTGACATGTGGATAACGGGATTTGATGTACCATCTCTCACCTATATGTATAACGATAAACCGTTGAAAAAGCATATGCTTGTACAAACCATCAGCCGCGTTAACAGGAAGTTTCCCGGGAAGGACTACGGCTTAATTGTCGACTATATTGGTATTCGCGATAATATGCGTGAAGCTATAAAGATTTACGGAGGGGATAATTCTGTTGCTCCCTCGGCCGATGACGTTTATCAAGCTACAGCCGTATTTAGAGAAGAGATTACAATTCTCAAAGGACTTTTTGCCGGTTACGATTTAACTCCTTTTCTTGACCCTAACGTCGATCCCGCAGAAAGATATAGACTTTTAGCAAAGGCAGCTGAATACGTTTTTATTTCCACACAAGAATTAAATGCGGAAAGTAACGGCGGTAAAGGCGTCAAAAAAGTATCGTTCAAAACGTACTTCTTAAAAACCGTTAAGAGAATGCGGACGGCTTATGATATCTGTCAACCTTCAGGAGAACTGGAGGATGAAGAATCGGCACTTGCACAATGTTTTATGGCTATTGCCGGTTTTGTACGCAAAATGAGCGGCACCAGTGAAGTTGATACGGAAACCATGAACCGTAACGTCGCAAAAATGGTTGAGGAAGCATTAAAGTATAACAAAGTTGAAAGTATTCTTGAAGACGGTGAAGAAGAAGATATTTTCAGCCCCGAATATTTTGAAAAACTTTCTGACGTAAAAATGCCGGCTTCAAAGCTTGAGTTACTGGTAAAAATGCTTCGAAAGCAGATTACGGAATACGGAAAAACTAACCAGATGGCAGCAAAAAAATTCCGAGAACTGCTTGAAGAAACGATTAGACAATATCATGAAAGGCGCAAGCATCTTTCTGCTGAAGAAGCAGGGGTTGCGCAGGAACATACTTCTGAAGAAATAATAAAAAATGCTACGGCTCAGGCATTGAAAATTTTGAACGATATGAATGCCGACCGTGAAAGTTTCCGTAAAATTGGGCTTACCTTCGAAGAGAAGGCGTTTTACGATATTTTGATGGCTTTGCGCGATCAATATAACTTTGAATACGGTGAAAATAAAATCGTAGATGGCGTTGTTCTTAATGATAAATGCAAATCGCTAGCCAAGAAAATTAAAGAAATAATTGACACAAAGTCATCGTTTGCAGACTGGCTTAACAATCAAATTGTACGCGATCAATTAAAATTCGACATAAAGGTCTGTTTGATTAAAAACGGATATCCTCCTCAATACAGTCCCGAGGTCTTCCGCAAGGTAATGGAACAGGTTGAAAATTTCGAAGAAAACAAATAAAAAAACGCCTGCGTAAACCGCGATTTACCAAATGGTTCATACGAAGAACGGGTAGAGGCTTTTGCCTGTGGGTACAGGGCGGTGAAAGCCGCCACAGGCGAAAAGCTTGACATATTTTTCCGTGCCCGACAACGTAAGCAACAGCTATGTGGAAATCGACGGTCGGCAGCGGATTTTCGGGTACGCGCGAAACGATTGCCCGATTAGAGCCGAACGCAACAATGGCGGAAGGACTCAGCATTTCGCGCAACAGTATTCAGAACGGAGAACAAACTATTATAAGCTGGTTAGAGCGTATCGGTTATAAAAAGGCTTAAACGGAGTGCTTATGAAGTGGCTAATTTCTTATGTCGGTTCACCTGAGGGTTGCATTTGGCAGCGCTTGCGGGTTCGGCAAAAAGAACGCGCAAAAAAAGATTAAGGAGTTAAAAAAATGAAAAAGAATGTTTTAATACTTTGGGCAAAATCATTGATAAGCCTGCCATGCAAAAAGCCTATAAAGCGGGTAAAGAATTGTAATTAAGCGATAAAAGCCCGCTCTTTTATTTATAAAAACAGCCTCTCCCCGTTTGTATGCGGGGAGAGGCTGTTTTTAAGAAATTTTCATAATAATCGCCTGTTCGAAGTCGCCGAAGTTTTTACCGAACAGCGTAAGCCCGCCGCGATGCTCGGCGTCTTTTTTCACTTCTATCTGAAATTTAATCGAATTGCCGTCAAACAGGTGCAGGTCGTCGAAAGTGACCTGATTGTGTTGGAAAACGTTGTCGATATAGACGCCCTCCCTGTCAACCGAAAATTTTTTCAGCTGACCGAACTGCGAGCTGGTTACGGGCCAGTATTCGGGCGTGAACTTGCCTCTCTTTCCCCCGAAGTTGCCGGGCGAAGTATAGGTTATTATTTCAGTGTCGTTGATCTTTATGGTAATATCCGACGGCCATTTATTGTTGAAGTAAATGGTGTCCGAACATAGCTCCAAAGAAAAACTGATTCTCTTTCTTATGTTCTTATCGCGTATGGGCGAGGGGAAGGAGTAAGATATGCTTCCCGACTCGAACCACAGGCACTCCGCTTCCGAGCGCAGCGGCGAAAAGAAAACCTGCGGGTCGTCGAAGTTGCCTAAAGGATTTTTTGCGCCTATCATGCCGCACGGCGCGTTTGCGTCGATTTCCGAAAACATGCCTATAGGCATTTCCATAATAAAAGCATTCGATTTGTTCTTTTGCATTGAGGCTACAAGGGAAATATGTACGTCAAGCACTGCCTGAGCGCAATACTTTGCGTGCCCCTTTAATCCCGGCTGGTAGGTAATTATAATTAGTCCCGCGTCGCTCAAAATATCGATATGCCTTGAAACGCTTGAAATGGGCATATCCAAATCGTTGGCGATACTCATTATGTTTACCGAACGGTTGAGCAGGTATTTCAGTATTTTCAGCCTGTCTTCGGAAGCAAGCGCGCGCGTAATTTTTAAAATATCGTTGTGTTCGTTTGAATTGTCTACTTTAAACGTAGGGTGTTTATTTGAATTTACCGTCGACATATATATACCTTTTACGAAATTATTGTAACAGAAAGAAATTTAAAAATCAACCTTTTTACTTCTAAAAATTGGAACCTATCCGAATTCAAACAGTCAAATACTGGTACCCATTTGGTATTGAATTAGCAAACTTAGTATGATAAAATAAAGCTATAGAAAATAAATGACATTAACTGGTAAATAATGACAAAGATGAAAAAAATAACGGTTGCCGAACTGTCGGCGGAAGAAAAATTAAGACTGCTTTGCTGCGACGGCTGGTGGAAAACATTCGACTTTGACGGCAAGCTGCCGAGCGTGGAGGTCAGCGACGGTCCCGTAGGGCTACGTAAGGGAAGAACGGATGAAAAGGGAGAAACGACCTGCCCCAAATCGGTTTATTACTCGTCGATACAAACGCTTGCGAACACCTGGAACGAGCGGCTTGCGGAGCAAATGGGCGAATGTCTTGCCGACGACTGTAAAGCCGAGGGTATTGATATTTTGCTTGCGCCCGGCGTCAATATTAAGCGCCACCCGCTTAACGGACGCAATTTCGAATACTTTTCGGAAGACCCCTTACTTGCGGGAAGAATGGCGAAAAGCTACATATTCGGGTTGCAGTCGCAGGGGATAGGCGCGTGTTTAAAACATTTTTGTTGCAACAATCTCGAATACAACCGTTTCGAACAGTCGAGCGAGGTGGACGAAAGGACTTTAAGGGAAATTTATTACCTTCCGTTTGAAATTGCCTGCGAAGCAAAGCCTGTTTCGGTAATGTCCGCGTACAACCGCGTAAACGGCAGATACGCAAGCGAAAACGCAAAGGGGTTTAAGGTTTTGCGCGAAGAGTTCGGCTTTGACGGCGCAATATATTCCGACTGGGAGGCGGTGCGCGACAGAACGGCTTCGGCGAAGGCGGGGCTGGATATAGAGTTCCCCTATAACGACAATAACTATAAAAAGCTTTTAAAAGACTATGAAAACGGCAAGATAACCGAAAGTCAGATAGACGCCTGCGCGGAGCGCGTGCTTAATATGGTTTACCGCTGTAAGCAAATGCGGCAGGGCAAGGGCGTGAAAAGAACGGTCGAAGAGAGGCTGGAAGTCGCACGGAAAATTGCCGAAGAAGGTATGGTGCTTCTGAAAAACGAAGGGGGGATTCTTCCGCTTAAAAAGCGCGCAAAAGCGGCGATATTCGGTTGTTTTGCAAAACCCGAACGGGGAATGCTTGCGGGCGAAGGCAGCTCGCTCGTCAATCCCGTAACAGAAAATCAGGACCTTGCGCAGCTTCTGGAAGAAGAGCTCGGCGTAAAAATCCCCTTCGAAACAATGTATTATTACGACAGGGTGCTCGGTACAAACGGGTACGCGCACTACGCCGCAAAACCTATGAACGGCAGAAACAACGCCGCGGCTGCGGACGTAAGCATTATCTGTGCGGGTACGGGCTCGTTTATAGAGTCGGAGGCGTTCGACAGAAAGGATATGCGCCTGCCGGAGGCGCAGGAAAAGGCGATATGCGATCTGGCGGAAATCAACCCGAATACCGTTGTCGTTTTGTTTGCCGGTTCCCCCGTTGACGTAAGCGCGTGGGAGCACAAGGTCAAAGCGATAGTCTATGCGGGGTTCTGCGGGGAACGCGGTATTCAAGCTCTGTGCGGACTTATCTGCGGCAAAGTTAATTTCAGCGGAAAGCTTACCGAAAGCTTCCCCGCCAATTACGAAGCCTCGCCCGTTGCGCGCGGGTACATAGATACGGCGGTTACGAGATACGGCGAGGGGCTCGACGTCGGGTACCGTTACTACGACAGGCATCCCGAAGGGGTGAAATATCCTTTCGGGTTCGGGCTGAGCTAT
>DOCD01000086.1:10841-11305 GCA_003503945.1 Clostridiales bacterium
CCTTTCGGGTTCGGGCTGAGCTATTCGGAGTTCAGGTACGGCGATTTAAAAATTACCGTTAACGGAATGGACGCGGAAGTCGGCTTTTGGGTGGAAAACATGTCGGAAAAAGACGGTAAAGAAGTCGTTCAGGTCTACGTGAGCGAGCTTTCGCCCGCCGTGTACAGACCCGTAAAGGAATTGAAAGGCTATGCAAAGCCGGAAATTAAATCGGGTGAAAAGAAGCGGGTAATCATAAAGCTGAACGAACGCTCCTTCGCCTACTACTCCGTTGCGGACGATTGCTGGCGGGTAAACGACGGCGCATACCGTATATCCGTAGGAAGTTCTTCGCGCGATATACGTCTAAGCGCGGTAATCAAAATCGAAAACGGAAAAATAGTTTAAAGAAATCGGATAGTTTAAAAAATTAAGGAGATAAATATGGCGGGATTATCGTTGAGGCATATCTACAAGAGGTATGA